>JAICMT010000251.1 GCA_025929125.1 Acidobacteriaceae bacterium
ATCGAGCGCTGAGAAGAAATTGGCGGAGGAGTCGGACATGGGTATTCTCCAGTGAGCTGCGGTTTCTCAGATTGTAGAACGGACAGCGGAAGATTGCTGTCGAGCGTCGCGGCATTGAGCCTCTTCCTTTCAACCGCACTTCTGGTTTAAGCTGAGGCGTCGCGAACGAATTCCGGGAGGAGCGATGAAAAAAGCCGCGCTCATTGTCGTCGTTCTTCTGATCGCCGGCGGCATCGCAACCTACGCCGTGGGGGCGAGAGAGCCAGTCAATCACTCCGTGACCGTCTCCGGCGTCATTGAGGCTCCTCAGCAGAAGGTCTTCTCCCTGATTGCGGATGTGGCGCATGGGGATGACTGGCGGCCGGCAGTAAAGTCCGTGACGGTACTGCAGCAGGACAACAATCGCGACCATTGGGTGGAGCACCTCGCTCACGGACGGTACATGACCTTCATCGCCACGCGCAACGAACCTCCATTCCGGCGAGAGGTGATGCTGGATGACCGAAACGCCTCGTACGGCGGTACGTGGGTCTATGAGCTGTCGCCCGGACCTTCTGAGAACACCACCATCCTGAAGATCACAGAGTCGGGATATATTCATTCGCCGGAGTATCGCTTTCTCATGAGGAACGTGATCGGCTTGAATCACCATCTGGATGAGTACATGCGCGACATCAAGGCCGCCGCGAAGAAGTAATTGCTGCGCGTGTCTCAATGCGCATGCATCCAACTCCGTAAGTTCGATAAGCGCACGCGCGGCCACGGTTGACAGATGCTGCAGTCGCGGCGAAGACTTGAACCATATTCAGGAAGGAATCCTGCCCTAGTTATGGCCACTGCGAGTACCCGTTCCGTTGCTTCGCCTCTTACGACCAACAAGCACCTGATCCGGTGGGTGGAGAAGATGGCAGACCTCTGTCAACCGGCCAATATCCACTGGGTGGATGGCTCACAGGAGGAGTTCGACTTTCTCTGCGACCGACTGGTGCAGAGCGGTACGTTCTTTCGGCTGGACCAGAAGAAATGGCCGGGATGCTTCTACGCCCGCTCCTCGCCTGACGACGTGGCCCGCGTTGAAGACCGCACATTTATCTGCTCGCTTTCCAAGGACAATGCCGGCCCGACGAACAACTGGGAAGATCCGTTCGCAATGCGCAAGAAGCTCAAAGGGCTGTTCAAGGGCAGCATGCGCGGGCGAACCATGTACGTGCTTCCCTTCTCCATGGGCCCGATCGACAGCCCGATGTCACAGATCGGAGTACAGCTCACGGACTCCGCCTATGTCGTGGTGAATATGCGCATCATGGCACGCATTGGCGCTAAGGTCTTCGCCGAGATCGACAAGGATGAAAAGCGCGTGGTGCCCTGTATGCATTCCATCGGCGCGCCACTTGCTCCCGGACAGCAGGATGTGCCGTGGCCCTGCAATGAGAAGAAGTACATCGTCCACTTCCCGGAGACGCGCGAGATCTGGAGCTACGGCTCGGGCTACGGCGGCAATGCATTGCTCGGCAAGAAGTGCTTCGCGCTGAGGATTGCCTCCAACATCGCTCGTGACGAAGGATGGATGGCCGAGCACATGCTCATCGTGGGCGTGGAGACGCCTCCCGGACCCGACGGCAAGACCGAGAAGACCTACGTGGCGGCGGCGTTCCCGTCCGCCTGCGGCAAAACTAATTTTGCCATGCTGATTCCACCCAAAGGCTTCGAGGGCTGGAAGGTGTGGACGGTCGGCGACGATATCGCCTGGATCAAGCCTGACGAGTCAGGCCAACTCCGCGCCATTAACCCAGAGACCGGATTCTTCGGTGTCGCTCCTGGCACTAGCGACAAGACCAATCCCAATGCGATGGCGACGCTGCGCCGCAACAGCATCTTCACCAACGTGGCCCTGACGGTCGGGCCGGACGGACAGCCGGATGGCGGCATCTGGTGGGAGGGCATGACCGACACCCCGCCCGCGCGGCTGATCGACTGGCGCGGCAACCCGTGGACCCCGGAGAGTCCGACACCGGCGGCGCATCCCAACGGCCGGTTCACCGCCCCGGCATCGCAGTGTCCTTCGATTGATCCCGACTGGGAAAAGCCAGAAGGATTCCCCATAGGCGCTTTCCTCTTCGGGGGACGCCGAGCCACGACCATTCCGCTGGTCTATCAGGCCTTCAACTGGTCCTCCGGCGTGTACACCGGCGCGACCATGGGCTCGGAAAAGACCGCGGCAGCCGCGGGTGGCAGCACGGGTGTGGTTCGGCGGGATCCCATGGCTATGTTGCCGTTCTGCGGTTACAACATGGGCGATTATTTCCGGCATTGGATCAAAATGCAGCGCTCGCTGCGCTCCACCCCGCGCATCTTCCATGTCAACTGGTTCCGCAAGGACGAGAACGGCAAGTTCCTCTGGCCCGGCTATGGCGAGAACATGCGCATTCTCAAGTGGATCGTCGACCGCGCCCATGGACGGGCTCAGGGCAAGGAGACGCCCATCGGCTGGACGCCCTACTTCGAAGACATTCACTGGGAGGGTTTGGATATTCCGAAACCGGAACTGCGCGAGCGTTTCGAGCAGCTCCAGCACGTGGACACCGCGGCCTGGAAGCGAGAGGTCATCGGCCATGAGGAGCTGTTCATCGCTCTGCATGACCATCTGCCCGCCGAGATGATCTACGAGCGCGAGCTGCTGATCTGCCGATTATGAACACGGCAGGACGTTACGGACTGAGCAGCACCCCGCACCCTCGGGGCGAATTTCGCTTGACGCAGTATGGCTTCGGCAATACTCTAGGACACGTGGCAGGACTCCCTTCGGGTTGAGTCCGTCACAACGAAGTCCACCCACTTCGTTGCAGTACCGGAATACCCACGCAACAGCCCCCACCGCGCTGCGTGGGTATTCTCTTTAAGCCTGTGGATTTTACCCCTTTCGAGACTTGACGGCTGGACGGGAAATGGGTAAGGTCAACTGTATGGGTGTGACCCGCATTAACGCCTGCGCTTGTACTTGTTGCCTGTGTTGTATGGGCGACGGTCGCTGCTGCGTTGGTGCATCCCCCTCTTAGGCGCTTAGAAACAGCAAGATAGCCTTAGAAATTTTAGGAGCCCACGTATCAGCGCAGATTGCGCGACGTGGGCTTTCCTTTTGCCCGAAACCGGAAACAGAACCAAAGCAACTGGGAGTTTTATGGCACCGCAGAACAACAATCAGCCGACGCACCCCAAGGGGGCACATCGCCTTCCGATCAACGTGGACCTGATCGCCGTCGGAATTGCGCTTACTCTCGCCGCCCTCATCCGTTTCAACGTGATTCACCAGATCACCTTCTAAGAGGCCGATGCGCGGGCACCGTGTCCTCCCGGCGCTCTGATCATGTCCACGCAGACCATCCCGATGCCTGTCGCCACCGTCAGCCGCACCCGTCCCACTTTACGAGGGTTGCTCGGCTTAATTCCCGGCCTTGCACTGCTGTTCGGAATCGGCCTTCTCGGCAAACTGATCGAACACACCTTCAGCATCCTTCGCCAGCAGCATCATCTGCTGCTTCCTCAGATCGACTATGTCCTTTGGGCCATCGTCCTGGGCCTGATCATCTCCAATACAGTTGGCGTCGCCCGAATCTTCCATCTCGGAGTCGCTACCTACGAGCTCTGGCTGAAGCTCGGTATTGTGTTGGTCGGGGCGCGCTTCCTGCTCCAGGACGTGCTGCACATCGGCGGAATCTCGCTGGTACTGGTCGCGGTGGAACTGGTCCTCTCGCTCTCCGTGATGACAATGCTTGGCCGTATCTTCCGGCTGCCCCCGAAGCTCACCAGTCTGCTTGCCATCGGCTCCTCCATCTGCGGGATAACCGCAATCATGGCCGCG
>JAICMT010000039.1 GCA_025929125.1 Acidobacteriaceae bacterium
TCTAATGTCAGCGACCATATGTGGGCATTACCGTCCAGCCCGGCGCCTTGTGTGCCGTAGAGATAGTCCTGATTGGCAATTGTGGAGCCCTGAAGTCCCAAGCGGTCGTAGTCGACCTGTAGCATGACTCCGACGCTCTGGCTGAAATTGCGGCCCGCCCCCACCTGAAAGCCATAACTTGGGGTGTAGTACTTGTGGGTATTTCCTGAAGGCATAGTTCCGCCGCCACCTATGACGAACGCGAACTTGTTGGATCCATCCGCATTGGTGTGGCTATCGGAGTAGCGCGGACGGCCGTAGCGTCGCCGTGGCGGCGGTTGAAAGCTGTTCAGCGCCGTAGCATCGAGCGCAAGGTTCACGCTGTCGGAGTCCAGCGAGGAGGAGCTGCTGGATGACGAGTCGAAATAGTCGCTGGCAGAAGCAGACGCAAGGGTCTTAAGTGGCGTCGTGAAGGCCGGTTTGGCAGATGAAAGCTGCTGCGCCTGGAGCAACGATCCGGCGCCGGCGAAAGCGAGAACGATTGTCGCTGCGCGGGTCGCAGTTGAGAGAAGGCTACGCCTGGTTTGCATTTCCGATTGACTCCCTTTTTGGTGCAAAGTCCTTCCTGTGGTTGCGAACCCGAAGGAGGTGAAGATGTTGCGCTGACAGACTTACTGCAATATCTCCATTTTTACTCATAAGACGCAGCAGGGACACATTTGGATCGTTTTCTGCAAGTAATTGTGAAGAAAGGGCCCTCGGGAAAGGGAAAGCCCCGCAGACAAAGCTTTGCCTTCATCTGCGGGCACTGCATAAAAGCGACCGCTGGGCACGATCTAGTGAATGTCGAACTGCTCCGGATGCAGACTCGGGTCACTCTTCACCAGAATGGTCTTCCCAACCATGTCTTCCATCTCCTGGAGCCACTTCGCGCCGGATGCTTTCAACTGCTTCACCACTTCAGGATGGACGCGCAACATGACGTCCCCGCGGTCCAGGTGCTTCTGCATCTTGCGCATCTCAATGTAGATGTCATTGCACACTGTAACCGGCGACTTCACCATGCCGGTGCCGGAGCATACCGCGCAGGGCACCGAGAGCGTTCGCTCCAGAGATTGCTTCACGCGCTTGCGGGTAATCGCTACCAGGCCGAAGTCGTTGAACTGCAGCACCTTCGAGGGAGCGCGATCCTTCTTCAGCTCGTCTTCAAGCGCCGCCATCACCCGGTTCCGGTTCTTGCGCTCGTCCATGTCGATGAAGTCGATGATGATGATGCCGCCCAGATCGCGCAACCGAATCTGCCGTACGATCTCGGGAATCGCATCGAGATTCGTCTTCACGATGGTGTCTTCGAGCCGCGCTGTCTTCCCCACGAATTTGCCGGTATTGATATCGATCGCAACCAGTGCCTCAGTTTGGTTGATGACAATCGAACCCCCCGATTTTAGCCAGACCTTGCTCTTGAGAGCCTTGTTGATCTCATCACTGATTCCGAACTGTTCGAAGAGCGGCGTCTCTTTGGTATAGAGCTTGACGCGGCGAATGAGCGAAGGCTGGAAGCGCTGCAGAAACCGTAAAACGCGCTCGTATTCCGTCTCCGTGTCTACCCAGATGGCGGAAAAGTTATCTGTCACTTGATCGCGCAGGATGCGCTCGATCAAATTCAGATCATGGTAGATCAGCGCGGGCGATTTCGATGAATCGGAGCGAGCTTTGATATCGCTCCAAAGGTTCAGCAGGAAGCGCAGATCGCTGCGCAGCTCGTCTTCGCTCGCACCCTCCGCAGCCGTTCGCACGATGAATCCGCCGCTGGCCTCTCCCTTTTCGCTCAACAGAATTTCCTTCAGGCGCCGCCGTTCTGTGTCTGAGTCAATCTTGCGGGATACGCCGGTGTGGTTCACTGTCGGCATGAAGACCAGGAAACGGCCTGGAAGAGCGATATGCGAAGTAATACGCGCGCCCTTTTTGGCGATCGGTTCTTTGGCGATCTGAACCAGAATTTCCTGTCCCGGTTTTAGCAGATCACTGATGGCAGGCAGGTTCGTGGATTGCACGGAGTGCCGGGCACGGCCGTTTCCATGTCCATGGCGATCTCCGCGTCCCCTCCGGCCATCGCGGCGCTCGCGTCGTCCACGGCGCTCTCCCTCGCGTTGCGGCGCGGGTTCGGTAGAAGCAGCTTCACTGGACGGCTCTTCCTCGTCATTTGAACCCGAGTACTCGTACTCATCCGCCTCCTGCGCGGAATCGGTCTCGTCCAGGTCCTCTTGTGGCGGATGGTCGTACGCTCGCGGGCTCTCGTACTCCTCCAGCTCTTCGAGTGCCTCTTCCTCCAGTTCATCGCTCTCGGGCTCGTGCCGGGTGATCTGGTCAATGGACATCTCGCGCAGCATCACGCCGAGATCAGCAGTGCCCTCGAGAACCTCATCTTCGTCGTCGATCTCCTCGATGGAGCTGGCCTGCAGGGTCGTTGTCTCCGGCTCTGCGGGCAGGCTCTCCAGTTCTGAAGGAGACTCGGTCTCGAAATCCTCCGCCGAATCTATTGCGTGCTCGTGCAGGATCGGGGATGTCTCGTCCGAACCCACTGCGGTACTGGAGTTGGCGGCATTGTCTACGATCGGCGCCGGTTCCGAGAGCATCTCGCCCGCTGGAGAAATAGAGGTGACGTCATGCGCCACCACCTCCGCCGCGGGCGCGGACACCTGACCTTCTGCGGCTGAGTTATCGGCAGCTTCGATCTGTGGCTCGATCGGCTCCATCACTGGGACGTTGCGAAACTCGCGAGGTGGAACCGGATCCACGCGGAAAGATGCGGACGCATTCTCCGGCTCGTACTCCCTGTCCACCGGAATCTCTACTGGTTGAGCGTGCTGCTCAAAGCTCGACGGCGCAGTTTCGGCTGCCGGAGAGACAGCCTCTGGAACGGCTTCAGCGGCGAAGCTCCTGGGCGCCTGCGACTCTTCACGCTGCTCTGGCGCCTGGATTGGGGCAGTTGCCCGAGAGGTAAATTGCGGACGCTGTTTCGAGCTGCCGCGAGAGAGCGTTTCCCCCGGCAGTACTGCACCTCCATCCCAACCCGTCGCTACTTCGGTGTACAGGGTTGCGGGACGCGCCAAGGGCGTGAACGAAGCTTGAGCGGTGTCCGGCGATCCCAAAGCTGCCGCCGGCTGAGTTTCCGTCTGCCCACCATCTTTTCGGTATTTCGAGAGAGATTCGCCTGGCAAAACAATAGGTTCAGCCGAAGCATGGAGATCCGGATATGCGTCCTCGACCGGGCCTGTTCCTTCGGAGTCATCGTTGCGGATTCCATATAATTCTGAGCGGGAAGGCGCGAAGCCGCGTGGGAAGCGTGCCGGTTGGCGTCCTCGTTCGTGATCGCCTCGCCCTTGATCACCCCGATCCCCTCGCCCCTGCCGCTCTCCATATTTTTCCGCTGCCGCCGGATCGTTCTGGCTTTCAAAACCTTCAGGGGCCGATATAGCTTCGTTCTCCGTTTCCGGTTGCAGCTCTCTGGTATTTGGCCGCGCAGCATCTACGCCCTGAGCGCCACGACCGCGGCGGCGGCCACGGCGTCCACGCCAGCGGCGACTGCCGTCGGCACCGGGAGCTCCCTGCCCGATCTCGTCGGACGGAGGTGCACCCCCCAACTCCCCTTCGTCCTCGTCAGCTTCCGATCTTGCAGCATTGTTGTGTTGGGTATCGCGCTCGGGAAGCGATGCAATTTCCGAGCTGCCATTTCGCGTCTGGCGGTCGCGTCCACCGCGCCGGCCTCGCCCCCCGCGCTCGCCCTCCGTGGATTGACGCGGAGCCGATGTGTCGAACTCCTCGGGATCGGCTGCTTCCTCAAGAAAATCTGTGATGTAAAGGAACGCGTCGCGGTCCAGGCCAATATCGACAAATGCGGATTGCATGCCAGGGAGCACACGCGTCACGCGTCCGTTGTAGATGGAACCTGCGAGGGTATATTCGTTTTCGCGCTCGTAATAGATCTCCGAGAGCGCTTCTTCTTCAACAATCGCCAGACGCGTTTCATGCGGCGTGCTGGATATATAGATTTCTTTCGACATGAACCTGCTCTTTCTGCTCGTTCCGCACTTCTGGGCGGAATCGAGCGACTGGCAGGCCGAAATTAACGGGGGCTTCGCAGTTCGCTAGGCGTCCCTCCCCGGTGGGGCGAACAGGGTTCGGGGTCTGGAAGCTGTGTAAACCGATGGGCACAGGCGGAGTCTGGAACTCACCGAAACCTGCGGCTGGCTGCCCCATCCTTCTAGGGTCATCCAACTGAATTGAAAAGCAATCGGGAACACGGGGAGTGCTTCACGAGGCATAGGGCATGCGGAGTCTGTGACCAGAACAACCTCTGATTGAGGCGGGGCCGTTTGCCGTCCGGATGCGATCATTCCCTTTGAACCTGTCCGGCCATCGGATTCGAATCTCGGCCTGGCCGGCCTTTTTCTTTGAACCTGCAAAACTTGTTGCTGCTCGTGCCGGGCGTCGTTCGCCATGGGAAGAGCAGAGCCACTCCGGCATGTATTTCAGCCGGATGAATCCAGTATGCCTCAGAAGCGGAATGGATGCGAATGCTGCCGAGACGGCTTCTCAGTTAACGAATCGCCGCATTCGGATATTCATCACGATTCCCAGAGCCAGGAAAGTAAATAAGATGGACGATCCGCCGTAGCTCATAAGCGGAAGGGGAATCCCAGTTACCGGCATGAGGCCGACCACCATCCCAATATTTACAAGTACTTGGAAGAGAATTACGGCGACGACACCCATGATGATGAACGTTCCAGGTACGTCCGAGGCCTGCTGCGCGTTCTGAATTAAACGAGTCAATATCAGAAAATACAGGAGCAGCACTCCCAATCCCCCGATAAACCCATGTTCCTCGCAGAATGCCGCAAAGATGAAGTCTGTGTAGGGAATCGGCAGAAAATCGCCTTGGGTCTGAGTTCCCTTGTTCGTGCCCTTGCCCCAAAGCCCTCCCGACCCAACAGCGATCTTGGACTGCAGAATCTGATACCCGGCTCCTTTCGGATCACTGCCTGGGTCGATAAAGCTGTTAATGCGTGCCTGCTGGTACGGCTTCAACCGCTTCCCGCTCAGGTAGGCTCCTAGACCCAGCACGCATAGCCCAAGAACCAGGATGAGAACCTGCTTGACGCGAATCCCCCCGAGGAATAATCCGGCAATCAGAACCGGAAAGTACGTCAAGGCTGTACCCAGATCCGGCTGCTTCAATACCAGAGCCATTGGAACGCAGACCAGCGCGAAAGCTTTGCCGATGTCCGCCCAGCTGAGTTCACGCCCAATCAGCCCCCAGAAGTACCGGGCCACCATGAGAATCAAGAGCAACTTTACCCACTCTGACGGCTGAAAATGGACCCCTCCTCCAAGATTGATCCATCGCCGGGCTCCCAAGACCTTCTGACCAACAGCGAGTACCGCAACCAGTCCAAGCACGCCTATTCCATAAGCCCAGGGGGCGATATCGACCAGGCGATGATAGTCAATCATGGAGACGAGAAACATCAGGACAAGTCCCACCACGAGAAACCCAAGCTGCTTCTGTCCGAAGCCGTGAAACTTGGTATGGAGTGTCGCTGACTTGATCTCGAGCACGCTGATCAGAGACATCAGCAATACAAGGGTGAGGAGCATCCAGTCGAAGTCGCGGAAGGAGGAGAATCGGCGCATGAGTCGGTCAGCAGGCCAGGGGGAGCTTCATGGTTGGGGAATGGGCGACGAGGTAGTAACACCGGGTTTTGCATGGGGGCCAGTTGAGGCTGTTCGCACGCCATCCATGACGGGGCTCTCATTGCGCTCCGTCGCGACCGTTTTCGCCGGGCGGGGAGCGGGTTGGGAATCCTGCGTCGGACTGTCGCCGGGCTGGGGGCCGTCGGCCAGGCGGAGATTGCCGGCACGCTTGCGCTGCTTGGTAATAAACGCGTTCACAACCTGTGCGGCGACGGGTGCCGATCCGGCTCCCCATCCACCGTGCTCCCACAGCACCGCAACGACAATATCCGGATTCCTCCGCGGCGACATACCCACGAACCAGGCATTTGCGCGCTCCTTGCCTGCTCCCAGGCTGGTTGCACCCGCGCTGTGGCTTACCACCTGAGCAGTGCCGGTCTTTCCTGCGAAGTCGATTCCCTCCAGGTGAGCTGCTCCCGCGGTGCCTCCCGGGCCCAGTGCGTCGGCCATCGCATCCGTAATCGTTTCCCAGTTCTCAGGTGACAGTGGAATAGTGCGGTCTCCGCTCCCGGGATAGCTGGAGATCAGCGCTGATTCCATTTGCGGTGGCACCTCGTTCGCGAACACCACATGAGGGCGCTTCAGCACGCCGCCCGACGCGATTCCCGAGAGCGCTCGCGCCAGTTGCACCGGTGTCACCTGGACTGCGCCCTGGCCAATCCCAACCGAGATGACCTCGCCTGCGTACCATTTTTCATGCTGCGTCTTCAGCTTCCAGGCAGTGGACGGCATTGTGCCGCTGGCCTCATCTGGCAAATCGATCCCAGTCTTCTGCGACAAACCCACCTCGGTCGCATATTTCGCAATGGTGTCGATGCCTAGCTTCTCGGCAAGCGTGTAGTAAAACGTGTCGCAGGACCAGGGAATGGCGTGATTGATGTCGACCATGCCGTGATGCTTGTCGCATCCGAAAAAATGCCCGAAGAAAGTGCCGCCCCCCGCGCAGTTCACGCGCATCGCCTGCGCGACACCTTCCTCCAGTCCTGCCAGAGACATGATGATCTTGAAGGTGGAGCCTGGAGCGAGCTGTGCCTGAATGGCTTTGTTCATCAACGGATGATCCGGATCGCTCACAATCTGCGACCAGTAGCTCCTCGTCAGCCGCACTGCAAACTGATTCGGATCAAAGGTCGGCCGGGATACCATCGCCAGAATCTCGCCGGTGTGCGGGTCCATTGCGACCAGCGCTCCATTTTTTCCTTCCATGGCCCGTTCCGCCACGGTCTGCAGATCGAGATCGATTGTCAAACGCAAATCTGTGCCAGGCTTTGCCATTTGCTGACCCAGCTGCCCTACCTCTTTGCCGTGACTGTTGACGATTACGTCGCGTGAACCGTCGGTTCCGCGAAGCAGGGCGTCATACATTTCCTCCACACCCGATTTTCCGACCACGTCGCCCGGCTCATAGAACTCAAATTTAGGGCTGTTCAGGTCCTGCTCGGATACCTCGCCGACGTATCCGATTAGGTGCGCCGCAAACCCATCGCGCGGATATAACCGGCGTTGCACGTCACGGGTTTCAAGCTCTGGCAGCTCATTCCTATGTGCCTCGATGAAGGCCTGCTCGTCGGGGGTGATGTCTTGCTTGAGCGGGATGGCCTCGTACTTGGGCTCGAGCTGATATTTCTTCAGCACCGCCAGGATGTCCTGCTCCTGCATGTGCAGACCCTTGCCAATCAGCGGCAGGTCCGCCTTCAGGTCTTTCACCTGATCGCGCAGCAGGAAACATTCGACCGAGGGGTAGTTATCGACCAGAATGCGCCCCTCGCGATCGAAGATCTTTCCTCGCGGAGCCAGGATCGCTGTCTTGCGAATGCGGTTCGCCTCGGCGAGCTGCTTGTATCCCTCCGCTCCCAGCACCTGCAACCGCCACATCCCCGTCGCGAGCAGGAGCAGCACGAGAGCAACCAGGTACTGCGTTGCGTGCAGCTTACCGGTTGCGACCTTCTCTTCACGACCAATCCGCCGTTCCGGAGTGGGTTCCATTTGCCTCTGAGCCTCTGCGACTTGTCTAGTCTACTTCGTCCATGCTGCAGCCATATCTCCCACTGGTGGGCCATTTTTTCAAGGATTCGGCCCTATTCCTGTCGCTTCCATCGGTCCAGAAGCAGATACACCGGAATGCCAACCAGCAGATTCACGACGGCGCGTACCAGTTCATGCAGCCAAAGGACGTGGAACCCATGAATCTCAAGCAGATGCCGCAGGATCAAGTACAGCAGAACACTCTGCATTAGGGAGAAACCGAAGGTCAGGACAGCCCGGGTCGCTGAATTCTCCACATCGATCCGGCTCCCCAGGCTGGCAGCGGCGTACCCCACGACAGACTTGGCCATGCCATTCACGCCGACTGGCATCCCGCTGAGAAGGTCCTGCAGCAGTCCGATCGCAGCCCCGGTGATCGTGCCCGCAATCGGACTGCGGCGGCTCACCGCGAAAAACAAGGTCACGATCAGCGGCAGATCCACAATCGCAAGCCGCGGAGAGATGCGGGGCAGCAGCACCTGCAGCAGTATGGCGACGGCAGGTATAAGCACGGTTGCCAGCAGGTGAAAACTCTGCTGTTCCGCCTCCCGCCTCGACATGTAGCTGCGTGTCACCATCGATTCCAGCGTAAGTGTCTCCCGCATACCGCAAACCTCACTGTGTTTCCTGCTGCGCCGGAGCCGCGCTGCTGGACTTGCCTGAGTCGGCCGGAACCGGATTCTGCTGCGGCAGGCTGGCCCCACCTGGAGTCAGGTTCGAAGCCGGTGGAGTCGCTCCTGGCGAGTAACGGTCAGGATGAATCACGGGGATGGGACGGGGAACCTTGACGCTCTCTTGGGTGGCTGCCGGACTTCCCGCGGAGCCCGCGGCCGCAGCTCCATCCTGGGGCTGCCCGTCATGAATGCCCGGCAACTTCTCTGCACTCATATCTGAGGCGCGCTTCGCCTGGGCTGCCAATAGATCCTGCTGAGCCTGGTCGCTCAGTTCGGACTGCATGCCTGTAATCACCAAGACCTCTTCCACGCGGTTCAGGTCCGCAGCGGGTTTTACTGAGATCGCCATATAGGGCTGGTGGTCAGGATCGGGCTCGATCTTCTCGATCACTCCCACCGGCAGTCCTCGGGGATACACCTGGTCACCGCCGGAGGTAAGCACATGCTCGCCGGGTTTGATCCGCGAGTCGGCTGTCAGGTTCCCGATCTGCACCCGGCCTGCAACGGTCCCCCGCAGAATGCCACGGATCCGTGTGCTTTCCAGAATCACTCCCGCGCCGGAGGTCTGGTCGTTGATCTCCA
>JAICMT010000235.1 GCA_025929125.1 Acidobacteriaceae bacterium
ACCCAGCTTTTCCCATCCTGCTTGAGGCCTATCGCGAGTGCCTCCGCGACGTCTTCGACATGCCTGCGCTGATGGAGATTCTGCGCAGCATTCAGCAGCGCGCGTTGCGTGTCCACACCGTGGACTCGCGCACGCCGTCGCCCTTCGCCGCTGCGCTGCTCTTCAGCTACGTCGCCAACTACATCTACGATGGCGACGCGCCGCTCGCCGAACGTCGCGCTCAGGCCCTCTCCATCGACCAGGACCAGCTCCGCGAACTGCTCGGTGACGCTGACCTGCGCGAGTTGCTCGACCTCAGCGCCATCGAAGAAACCGAGGAGCAGCTTCAGGCGCTCACCGAAGGCTACAGGGCCCGCAACCTCGATGGCGTCCACGACCTGCTTCTCCGGCTTGGCGACCTGAGCCGAGAAGAACTTCTCGCCCGCTCGAATTCCGAGGACGTCGCGAGCTCCGTCACCAAACTGCTGCGCGCCCGCCGCGCACTCGAAATCACCATCGCCGGACAGAAGCGATTCATCGCCGTCGAAGACTCCGCGCGCTACCGCGACGCTCTCGGCGTCCCGCTGCCGCCCGGCCTGCCTGCAGCTTTCCTGGAGCCTGCAACCGACGCCGCAACCGACCTCATCCGCCGCTACGCCCGCACCCACGGCCCCTTCACCACCGCAGAGGCAGCCCGGCGCTTCGGGCTCCCCGTCGCCGCTGTGGAGGCAACGCTGGAGCGCCTGCTGCCCACCGGCCGCATCGTCGAAGGAGGCTTCCGTCCCGGCGGCGTCCATCGCGAGTGGTGTGACGCCGAAGTGCTGCGCACCATTCGCCGCAAATCGCTCGCTCGCCTCCGCAAAGAAGTCGAGCCCGTCGATCAGCGGGTCCTGGCGCGTCTCTTCACCCGCTGGCAGGGTGTCGTGCAGCCGCGCCGCGGCCTCGATGCCCTGCTTGATGTGGTCGAAAATCTGCAGGGCGCGCCGTTGCCCGCATCCGTCCTGGAATCCGAGATCCTCCCGGCGCGTATCCGCAGCTATCGCCCCGAGGATCTCGACACCCTCATCGCCGCCGGCGAGGTCACCTGGGCCGGCGTCGATCCCATCGGAGAGCGCGACGGTCGCATCGCGCTCTACCTCTCCGACAAGCTCTCCACCTTATGGCCGGTTGCGCAGGCGCCCCTCGCTGAAACCCAGTTCTCGGAACGAGAAGCAGCAATCATCGCCTATCTCCGCTCCCATGGCGCCTCGTTCTTTCAGCAGATTCACGATGCGGTGGGCGGCGGCTATCCCGGAGAGACGCTCGACGCGATCTGGAGTCTGGTCTGGCGCGGGCTGCTGACCAACGATGCGCTGCACGCGTTACGCGCGTACACGTCGCGCCCCGCCGCCACCGCAAAACACGGCAAGCGTGTCCACCAGCAGGGCGCGGGCTTCCGCTCCCGGCGCACCACTCCGCCAACCGCGCAGGGTCGCTGGTCTTTGAATCCCGCCGCCATCGACGACACCCGTTCGCCCACCGCCTGGAGCCACGCCATGGCCCAGCAGTTGCTCACGCGCTATGGCGTGGTCTTTCGCGAAACCGCGCATGCGGAAGGTCTGCCCGGCGGCTTCTCGGCGATCTACGACGTGCTGAAAGCGCTCGAAGAATCGGGCCGCGTCCGCCGCGGCTACTTCGCGGCTGACCTAGGAGCCACGCAGTTCGCCATGCCCGCTGCGGTCGACCTGCTGCGCTCGTTGCGCACCGAACGCGAGGGCGAGCGCTGCGAAATGCTTCTGCTCGCCGCCACGGACCCCGCGAATCCGTACGGAAATCTTCTGCGCTGGCCCGCAGGCGGCGATGCCGCCTCCTCGCTCACCCGTTCCGTCGGCGCTAGCGTGGTCCTCTGCGACGGAACCCTGGTCGCCTACCTTCGCCGCGGCAACCCCAACCTGCAAGTATTCTTGCCCGAGGATGATCCCGCCAGGACCAACGTCGCCCGCGCACTTGCGCAATTCCTAGCCGAGCGGGTGCGCACCGACCGCGAGGACGATCCTGCCCACCGCGCCGGCCTGCTGATCGCAACCGTCAACGGCATTCCCGTCGCCGAAAGTCGCCTCGCCCAACCGCTCCTGGACGCCGGCTTCGTCGCCGGAGCCCTCGGCTTCAACCTCCGCCGCCCCGCCCCAGCTTTGCCGCCGGTTTCAAAGCCCTGAAGCGCTCCGCCAGTCCAAAATCTTGTCAAGCCCCCAAACGACTTAAACCTATGAATCCAAACCAGATGTAGATGTTACTTAACCCCCGCCAACCTGCTATCATTAACTTAAGAGTGGAAATTCGGAGCCGCCTCCCCGCACCACGTACGCGCCCCACGATAACCCCTGTGAATAGACGATTTTAGCCATAAGTATCCTGCTTCCAATACTTTGCGGCCACTACCCGCACGCAAGTCTATGAAGCAAAAGAAGTTGGGCCCAAGATACCCCCGAGGGGGGTACCCCCCCACCTCCGCAATCGTCGGCCTTCGCGAGTAAAGCCGTTGACCACTGAGTCCCGCCCTAGCCCAAACCGCGCCGCATCATTCCTCGCGGAACTGAGTGACAACAGCCTTCTCGTGCCGGTGCTGCTTCTTCTGCTGTTCGCAGCCGCGTTCCTGATCCGGGTTTGGGGCCTCTCGTACTTCCATTACTGGGACGAGATGGTGTACCTGCAGAATGCAAAGGTCATCTGCTGCGGCAAGACGAACTACTCCGAACTCTCGTTCCGTCCTCCGCTCCTGTCACTGATCTTCGCCGCCGCTTTTCTAATCCGCGACCATATGTTCTCCGCATGCGTCGCGGCAGCAGCGTTGAACGCGCTCGCGCCGGTGCTCTTGTTTCTCTCCGGGCAGCGCATCGTAGGAAGGCTCGCGGCCGCGTTGGGTTCCATCCTGCTGGCGTTCGGGCCGTTCTTCGTCGGAGTCTTCCCCGCCGGGTTCGACAGTGACGACACCGGCAACAGCCTGCTGACCGATTCACCCGCGCTCACGCTGCTTCTGCTCGGCCTCTGGCTAATGCTGAAGGCGCTGCAGCGTCAGCGCGGCTGGCGCTTTGCGCTAGCAGGCTTCGCGCTCTCGCTGGCGATCCTCATGCGGTTTGGATCCATCCCGGGCGTTGCGTTGCTGTGCCTGATGCCGCTGGCTACAAAGCATCGATGGAAATCGCTAGGCTGGACGATTGCAGGAGTCTTCGCGGGGCTTGGCCCCTATCTCCTGTGGTCGCGCATGACCTACGGAGGCTTCCTCGCGACCATTCGCGAGGCCTGGACCCATGTCGAAGGACCCGCGCCGCCATTCACGTTCTATCTCTCGAACGCGCCGGCGATCTTCACCTGGATGGGAGTCGCCGGCGTGCTGCTGGCCGCGGGAGCAGGGCTGGCACAACTCGTGCGCTCCCGGCGCGAAGCCGCGCTGACGCGACGCGCAATGCTCCCTGATGCGCCCGCAGCACTGCGCGGATTCCTGTGGCTGTGGTTGCTGCTTGCGCTGCTCTTCTTCAGCACGATGCAGCACAAGGAGCCGCGCTACATTCTTCCGGCTGCGCCACCCGTGCTGCTGCTCGCGGGATGGGGAATCGCGATGCTCTGCCGCGGCGGAACAACGCGCCTGCGGGCTCTAGGGTCAGTCGCGGTAGGCGTGGGAATGCTGGTTGTGCTGCTCCCCTCGCGCAGTCGCTTCGAGGGTCCTTTCGTTGTGCGGGCCCATCCGGAAGAGATGGACGCATCGGCCTTTCTGGACTCCAGATTTCCAGCCGGAACGCCCGTCTATATGAACTTCAATTACCCTGCGTTCGCGTACTTCTCCGACCTCCGCATTCGCGAGTTGCCGATCGGAGGTCCCGAAGTCTATCGCGCGATTCACGATATACCCGAGGGAGGGCTCCTCATCGCCTATCGTCAAAACGAGAGCGGCGATCCGCGCGTGGAGGTGCTGGATCAGGACGCATCGCTGGTGCCGCTGAAACGATACCAGACGCTTACGATTTACCAGCGAGTCCGTGATGGCGTGAGCGGCCGACCTTAGCCAATCACCTGCCGAATTTCTGTTTGACCTGCATCT
>JAICMT010000440.1 GCA_025929125.1 Acidobacteriaceae bacterium
AAGGTGTGGATGCGGGCCCGCTCGGCAGGTTCGATACTGCGGGCTGCGGCCTCGATATCCTCGCGTTTGCAGCGGGCGAGAGAGGCGATCTTGGGTCCGCGAACCTCGCGGGCGATGTCGCGGATAGACTCGGAGTCGCCTTCGGACGCGATGGCGAATCCGGCCTCAAGGATGTCGACACCGAGTGCGGCGATCTGGTGCGCCAGCCGCATCTTCTCGTCACGAGACATGGTGCAGCCGGGCGACTGCTCGCCATCGCGAAGGGTCGTGTCGAAGAAGTAGACGCAGTCGTTCATCGTGGAAGGCTGGGCTACAGGAGGGTCCTGGGAGCTCATTCGGTTTTCCTCGCAGATGGCATTGCTTGTCCTAAGAATAACGCATGCTTATGTCGGGAGGCGCGGGTATCATTCATTCTAATGGCATCATAGGTGAATGTCTGAGGTGGGTTGCGGCGGAGATCTCTCTGTTTGAATGACCTTTCCCTCTCAACGAATCCTGCCCGAGGAGTGCGATGGATCTGTTTCAACTGGAGACGTTTCTTGCAGTCGCCGAGGAGAGGAGCTTCTCCCGAGCCGCGGCGAGGCTGCATCGCACGCAGCCAGCGGTCAGCCAGATCATCGCCAAGCTGGAGGGCGAGCTGGGCGAGGTACTGCTGGACCGTACCTCGCGCGAGGCCAAGCTGACCGACGCCGGCGAGGTGCTGCGCGACTATGCGACCAAGATGCTGAATTTGCGCAGCGAGGCGGCGGGTGCTCTGAGCGAGCTGCGCGAGCTGCATCGGGGACGGCTGAACCTGGCGGCAAACGAGTACACCTGTCTCTACCTGCTGCCGGTGCTGGATGAGTTTCGACGGCTGAATCCGCGGATCAAAGTGGCGGTGCAGCGGTCGCTGGCGAGCCGCATCGCGGACGATGTGCTGGTGCACTCGGTGGAGATCGGCGTGCTGAGCTTCCGCCCGGAGGACCCGAACCTGCGGTCGGTGGTGGTGTATCGGGATGAGCTGGCCTTTGTGGTGAATCCAAACCACCCTCTGGCGAAGGAACAGGAGGTGTCTATCCGGCAGTTGGGAACGCAGCATTTTGTGGCGCACAATATTGCTTCCCCGCAGCGGCAAAAGGTAATCGAGACGTTCCGCCGGCATACGACGCCGCTGCGAATCGGGGTGGAGTTGCCGTCGTTAGAAGCGGTGAAGCGGTTTGTGGAGAGGGGCAACGGCGTGGCGCTCGTGCCCGGCCTGACGCTGGAGCGCGAACTGGAGCGCGCCAGCCTGGTCCGAGTACGGGTGAAGGAGCTGCAGCTGGAGCGGCGGCTGCGGCTGGTATATCGGAGGCAGGCGAACCTATCGCATGCGGCACTGGCCTTCCTGAAGGTGGTGGAGCACTATGCGGGGGCGCATGGCGACCCCTTCTCATTCGACCCGGAGCGGGGCAACGGACTGGGCTGAGGGGCCGAAGTGGCTGCATTGTCAAGGTTTCAGGCTCCTATGGAAAAATATTGCGCCAGCCTCAAACTCTGGGAAAGCGTTCCTCGTCTGTAGCTGTAGAAATAATGTCTGCCGGCGCTTGGAGGCCGGCTTCGACACCGGAGAGATACAGATGAAGATGACGATTCGCGGATTGGCTGCACGCCTTGGCGTTGTAGCCGTTTGTAGTGCTGCGCTGTGCTCGGCTCCCTTGCTGGCACAGGGCGGCGGAGGTGGCATGCGTATGAGCCCGGACGACCGGGTTGCCGCCATCGACAAGGCCGTTACGCTCACCGATGAGCAGAAGCCCAAGGTGAAGTCGATTATCGAGGCCGACCAGAAGAAGATGCAGGATCTGTTTGCAGCACAGGATCCTGACATGCGCGAAAAGATGACCAAGATGCGCGCGGATGAGAACACGCAGATCAAGGCCCTGCTGACGGATGACCAGAAGACCAAGTATGACGCGTACGTTGCGTCGATGCCGCGGCGTGGCGGCGGCGGTCCTCCTCCAGCACAGTAAGGCTGAATTTCAAAGCAGCGAGGCCGGAGACCGAAATGGTCTCCGGCCTTTTGCGTGTGGCGCGCACGTCCAACCGCTTGAACGGTCAAACGGGTACAATGAGGGAAGCAAACGCGGGACAAGGCTCAGGGCCGGCGTCATTTGCCAAGGATCGACAAGGGGTACAGACCAGGAATGAAGAGAATGATGTGGTTGGGCGTGCTCATGCTCGTGGCCGCTCGCGCGTACGGTCAGGAGAGCCGCCAGGATATAAGCTTCAGCGGCACCGGAATATTTAGCCCTACGATTCATGGCGCGGCAAACGTCCAACAGAGTTCGACAAAAGCGCTTGGCCTGCTGATGAGCTACCGCTACATGTTGACGCCGCGCAGCGCGCTCGAGGTGAACTACA
>JAICMT010000363.1 GCA_025929125.1 Acidobacteriaceae bacterium
CGGTTGAGCCGATGATGGCGACGCAAATCTTGGACAGCCGGGAGCGGAGCAACTGAGGAGCTATGGTGGGCACGTTCGATCTCATGGGCGCAATCGCGTATCTTACAGAGCAGCCGGTTCGGATGCAAATGCGCCGGATATTTCCGGCAACTGCCATTTTTATCAGATGGATCAGGCATGCTGCGCGACTCGCCCGTCCGGATAGACAGTAGACGCCCAGAACCGGGCAAAGGTCGCTTACTCGCGGCCGATTATCGGTGAGTGTCGTGGCAATGTGACTGAATCCAAAATAGGTTAAGAACTTTATGGAATCCGAGCAGAGAAGGGAACAGATGGTTTGTTGACCTCCAAATTAAACGGGGGGCGCCGTACGGTGCAGGCCCAGCAGCGCGTACCGCCGGTGGTCCGAGCGTCTGCCTGGGATGCGTATCCCTGGCTGTGGCATGGGTTTAGCAGCCGGGGTGGAGGCGTCTCGGAGGTTTACGGCGCGGGTTCGCTGAACCTCGGCTGGACCCTCCATGACGATTCCGCGTGCGTGGCGGAGAATCGGACGCGGTTCCTGAAGGCAGTGTCGGGACTGCGTAGAAGGGTGACTGCCGACTCAGGCATACGCATGGCTACGCTGCGGCAGACCCATACGGGTCTGGTGCGGATCATTGAGGCCGGAGACTCGCCGCTGGAAACTCCTGAGGGCAAAGCCGTCTTGCGGGGCGATGCGGTCATGACCGACGCCCCCGGGCTGGTGCTGGCGATCCAGGTGGCGGACTGTGTTCCTGTGCTGGTGGCAGACACGAGACGCAAGGCCGTCGCTGCGTTCCACGCGGGCTGGCGAGGCACGCTGAAACGCATTGTGGAGCGTGGAGTGGGTCGTATGCGGCTTCGCTACGGATCACGCCCCGAGGACCTGATTGCGGTGGTTGGGCCCTCGATCGGGGCCTGCTGCTACTCGGTGGGCGAAGAAGTTCGGCACGAGTTCGAGAGCCAGTTCGCGTACGGCGACCAGCTGTTTCGTGAGGTGTTCGACTTGGGCCCGGTAAAGCTAAAGTATCCAATGCTCTTCCTGAGCGCGCGCGCTCCCGGGCACTCCAATTTGGGCCCGCAGATCCACTTGGACCTGTGGGAGGCGAACCGGAGGCAATTACTGGACGCCGGCATCAGGGAAAAGAAAATCGGAGTTATCGGCGAATGCACGGCGTGCACACGGCTCTGCGGACAGCTGAAGTATTTCTCTCATCGGGGCGAGAGCGGCTTCACAGGGCGGATGATGGCTGCGATCGGGATCAAGCCAAAGTAAAGGCCATCCGCTCGGCATTCCATTTCATCGTTCCCTCTCCGAGGTGCATGCGCGGGCTCCCGCATCGATAGAGTAGAGACTGTGCCGCTGGAAACACCATTCGCGTCCCGCAAGGAAGTCTCGCCAAAGGCGGCCAGCGGCTTTGCGCCGCTTCGCATTCCTCTGTTTCGCGATCGCTGGATAGCGTCCACCGTATCGAGCGTTGGCACCTGGATGCAGGATACGGCGGGCACGTGGCTGATGACGACGCTTACGGCCTCGCCGCTGCTGATCGCTCTGATGCAGACTGCAGCCAGCCTGCCGGTACTCGCGCTGGGTCTGCTGTCGGGAGCCACAGCCGATCTCTTCGACCGCCGCCGTCTGCTGATCTTCTGGCAAGCGTGGATGTTGGGTTCCGTGGCGATCCTGGCGGTGCTGACATTCCTGGGGCACATCTCGCCGTGGTCGCTGCTGGCGTTTACGTTTCTGCTGAACGTAGGGTCGGCGATGAATAACCCAGCCTGGCAAGCCATTCTGCCGGAACTGGTGCCCCGCGAACTGATCCCGGACAGTGTCTCGCTGAACTCGGCCTCCAACAATCTAGCCCGCGCGGTTGGTCCGGCGGTTGGCGGCCTGATGGTTGCCGCGTTCCGCCGCGTGGATACGGGGAGCGCCTGGGTCTTCGCCCTGAACTCCATCTCCTATGCCGGAGTGATATGGGTGCTGGTCAACTGGAAGCGCGTCCCACTCTTCAAGAGCGCGCTGCCATCGGAGCGCGTGCCAGCCTCAATCCGCACCGGGCTGCGCTATGTCATGTACGCACCCAACCTGCGCGCCTCGCTGGTGCGTGCGTTTACGTTTACCTTCTTCGTCTCGGCGATCTGGTCGCTGCTGGCCGTGGTCGCACATGACGATCTGCACCAGGGTGCGCTGGGCTACGGCATCCTGAACGGCTCGTTGGGCCTGGGTGCCGTGTTTGCCGCCTTCACGCTGGCCCGGCTCAGGCAGAGACTCAGCGCCGACCGAATCATTGCAATCTCCACCGCGTACGATGTCTTCACCCTTGCGGTGCTGGCGCTGGTACACCGGCCCGTAGTCATCATCCCAACACTGATGATTTCCGGCTTCTGCTGGACGAGCACTATGGCAACCCTGAACACCTCTGTCCAGGTGAGCGTGCCCGCATGGGTGCAGGCACGTGCGCTGGGAACCTACCTGATGACCTTCCAGGGTGGCATGGCGTTGGGTTCCGTTCTTTGGGGAACCATTGCCGACCGCACCAGCACTCCCGTCGCGCTTCTTTGCGCGTCGGGAGGCTTCGCCCTCAGCTACCCATTCGTGCGCCGCTTCTGCATTCTGAAAGGTGGAATTCCGGATACCACCCCGCACCAACCGAAGCGTCAACCGCCCGAACTCGTGCCGGTTCCCGAAGATGAGGCCGAATCCAGCTCCCCAGAGCTCGCAGGGCCGGTGCGCATCTCCATCGAGTACCGGGTTCCGGTAGAAAACTATGGCGAATTCACTCGCGCAATCCACAAGCTGCGCCGGGTCCGCCTGCGCGGTGGAGCGCTTCGCTGGGGCATTTATCGCGACGCCACCGATCCGACGCACCTCAACGAAACCTTCATCATGGATTCCTGGATGAG
>JAICMT010000104.1 GCA_025929125.1 Acidobacteriaceae bacterium
GTCTTTCCATGCCGCATAAATTTCATAGCAGGCCTGCGGTGCGGCTGCAGCGAATGCCGGCGCGATCCCGACTGCTCCACTTTCAAGCGCGTCCAGCAACTCCTCCGAGCGCGCTGCAATGATCTGGAACCCAACTGTCTTTGTCCGCGTGCGCAGTACCGGAGCGGCATCGGCCACAGCCCCACCCAGTCCGGCAGGCGAGATCAAACCAGTTCCAGATGACCGCAGCATGCGTTTCGTTACCGCGGTGAAGACATGCGTGACCGCCACTTCGCGTTTGATGGCAGCCGCGCCGGAAACCATCTCGCCCACTGCGTGCGCCGCCAGCAGTCCGACGATGTTCGCGTGGGAAGACAGCTGGGCGATTGCCTCCGCTGAGAGTGGCCGCTCAAGAGTGCTCAGCAGTACCATCGGCAGAGGTGAGCCATCCGCGATGGCACGGAAGAAGGTGAGCAATTCGAGCGGCCGCAGATCTCCCGGCAAGGTTGGAATCCCCACTAGCGTGGCGTCGTAGGAATATTCCGCGGCGCATTTCGCCAGTTCCAGCGCACCGTAGACGCTATCGCGCGCAATGCCCGCAATTAGCACTTTCTCTCGAGTCGCGGCTACGGCGCCTACGCGCAGCACTTCGCGCGTCTCATTTTCATCCAACAGAGTCGGCTCGGCGGTCGGTCCGAGCACAATCAGGCCCGCCGCAGGCGTAAGCGAGTAGCGCCGCACGTTCGCAGCTAACGCGTCCTGGTCTACATTGCCGTCGCGTCGGAACGGCGTTGTCAGCGGGATGTACAGTCCTTCGAGCAGCATCGCTATTTTGCCGCCACCGTCGCCGGGAGATATACCGGCCAATCCTCAACAGCGCTACGCTCCAGCAGTCCTGGCGTCGGATTTACCGGAAATGCTCGCCGCGCAATCTTCAGCATAGCGGCGTCATGCACCGAGTTGCCGAAGACCACGTCCGGCTGGTGGATGCCGGCGCGAGCCAACGCCGCAACCTTACCTTCGTCGGTTGGCACGTCTATGAGTCGATCCGTTACTATCCCGTCCTGAACTTCTACCCTCGCCGCCAGCACGCGGTCTGAGGAAATCCCAAATCGCTGCACACCTTCCTCAATGACCCAATCGCAGGTCGAACTCACAGCCCAGATCTCCACTCCTGCCGCTTGCAGTTCCCCCACAAGCGCCTGCAGTTCAGGAAAGATATTTGCGTCAATCTCCGTGCGGAAGAACTCAGCTGCGGCAGATTTCATCTGCGACTCTGTCAGTCCGGCATAGATTTGCACCATCTCGCCGCAGATCTCAAACTCCGAAACCTGTCCTGCGAGATAGCCGCGATACCGCTCCTCAAGACGCGCAATGGCCACAGGTGAGAGGACCTTTTGTTCTACCGTCCAGCGCATGAATCCCGAACCTGCGTCCCCGGACCATAGCGTGCCGTCACAGTCGAAGACCGCTACCCGCGGCTCTTCGGCTCTCACCGCAGCAAGGAACTCCGGCGTGCTCAGCACACGCTCAGACGCACGTACGGCGATAGGCTCGGCGATGGAAGGTGTATCCGGCATAAGGATCGCGCCCCCGGCCCTTTTGCGAACGCCAGCATAAGCAGGGAGTACCTCTATTGTAAGGGCTCAGCCGTAGTCGCCAGCTGTCGCGGCTCTTGCATCCAATCTCACTGAGGAGACAGAAATGAGTGAGCAGAAGGTACTCGCAGGCCGTGAAGGCATCGAGAAGCTTGGCGAGCTTATCAAAGATGTGCACATCTGCATGATGGTCACTGCTGCACCAGACGGCTCCATGGATGCCCGCCCCATGGCAACCCAGAAGACTGCCTTTGACGGCACGGTCTGGTTTCTGGCGCGGCAGGAATCCGCCAAGGTGTCGGAACTGGAAAACGACACGAACATTACGCTCGTATACTCCGATCCGAAAAACGAGAGTTACGTCACCGCCAAGGGGCGCGCAGCGATCAGCCGTGACCAGGCAAAAATCCACGAGCTCTGGAATCCCATGTACAAGGCATGGTTCCACCAGGGCGAGGACGATCCGCAGATTACGGTTCTCCGTGTTGACATCGCCGAGGCACAGTACTGGGAAGCCTCCTCCAGCAAAATCGTGCTCGGGATCAAATATCTCGCTGCGGCCGTCAGCGGAGGCAAGGTCGATGTGGGCGAGCACGGCCGTGTCATAACCGATGGCGCGCCTGTTACGTCATCTAAAAGTTGATCTCCACGTTCACCATCACCGGTGCGGCTGTGCCGTTGCATTTGGCAGGTATGAAGCGGTACTGCTTCACTGCGTTAATGGATCTCTGATCCACTTCTTTCAAGAGCGCTATGTCATCCTCGTCGAGATCCCGAGCCGAGGATGTCAAGATGTGCACGTTTTCCGGTTTCCCTTTGGTGTTCACGGTCAACTGTACTGTTACGACAGCACCGGTTGTCTTTCGGCGAATCTCTCTGGAGATCGCCGGATCCTCTTTATAGATCAACTCCGGACCTTTCATCCCAAAATCAGATACCTTGTACAGCCCATCCGTGTCGGCGGCGCAAGGCTGCGGTGGCCGCCTCGGCGGCGGATTGGGCCCCGGATTGCGGCTCTGCGATTGACAGCACTCAGAAGCAAGGAACACAAGTAGAGTCAACAAACGGAAGGAACTCATCGCAGCGATGTTAGCACCCGCGATGTTTGCGACGATCAGCAGGAATACGCCGCCATCGCTCCCGAATCATTCACGGACCAGTGCAATCGCGAATCCGTCGTGCCCCTTGCTGCCCACCGTCTGCACCGCCGTAGCCACCAATCGTGGCTCCCTTGCGATGCGGTCTATCATTTCGCGAGTTCCTACCACTGCGGGATCTTCGCTCGTTGCATCCGCAAGTGCGCCTTCACGAACCACGTTGTCCACGAGAATCAGCGTCCCGGGTTTCGCCAGTTTTAACGCCCAGTCCAGATACACAGCATTGTTCGGCTTGTCCGCATCGATGAAGATCAAATCGAATGGCTTCACGCCCTCGGAATGCATTTGGGCCAGGGACTCCGCCGCCGCGCCAACCCGGACCTCCGCCTTTTTCGCCACTCCGGCCCGCTTCAGGTTGGTTCGTGCCACTTCGGCGTGCTTCGGCTCTCGCTCCAGCGTTACCAGCCGTCCGCCGCGCGGCAGTGCGCGAGCGAGCCAGATAGTGCTGTAACCGCCCAACGTGCCGATCTCCAGAACACGCTTTGCTCGCGTCGCCAGCGCAAGCAGGTGCAGCAATTTGCCTTGGTTCGGGGTGATGTCGATACTGGGCAGCCCAGCGGCCGCATTCGCCTCCATCGCGTTGTCTAATGCCACATCGTTCTTAGCAAGGGTCTGCTGGATATAACTGTCGACCGCCGTCCAAAGCTCGTTTTTCTCTGCCATACTCACATTCTCCTTCATCTGCGTTCTCCAGGCATCCTGCCCAGCTCCGGGGTCGCATCCCACAATCCATATCGAGGTCATTCCGCTATGAATCCCACGCAACAACCGCTGTCTGAGCCCAAAATCGCCGATCTCCTTCGCCGGATGCCCGAGTGGGCCCTTGAGGACGGAAAGCTGGTCCGCTACTGGACCTTTGCAGATTTCTCTAAGGCCATGGATTTCGTTGACCATGTCGCCCGTCTGGCCGAGCAGGAGGGCCACCATCCAGATATCGACATCCGGTACAATCGAGTGAAGTTAGCTCTCGTTTCGCACGATGCCGGAGGCATTACCCAGCGAGATGCAGACATGGCCCGGCAACTCGATAATGACGGGCTCACAACCTAATCCTGCCGCGAAGGTGGGATTTTGCTCCAGTCGAAATCGCCGCAACATTTCCTTTCCCTACGGGTTTCTGTAGATCGAGAGCGAGAGAAATTCCGAACGGTGGAAATTTCACACTTGCATCTGCGGAAAAGGTGGTACTATAAAAATCGGGAGCTTCCTACTGCTCCACATATTTTCGGATGGTTGTGGCAGTAAGCCCCATCCGATACGAGTTGCGTCACTGGCCTCCCGGCACGGACCTAAAAAATCCGTGCCGCCTTTTTCTTAAGGCGCGTGATGATGACCAACTACCCCTTTCTCGTTTTGCCTCGATTTGCCTTTGGCAACTTCGGCTCGGGGCTTTGACCTTCTCCTCAACTTTTTTCGACCTCTGTCGCCAGAAGGGCTGCATCCCATCTACAATCAGCATGTAGCACTGCCGGACACTGGGGAACCAAGGAGACACTGCGATGACCAAGGCTGATCTTGTCGACCGAGTGACTGCTCTCGGAGACCTAACCCGACGCGACGGAGAAATCATCGTCGACACTCTCTTTGAGTCTGTCATTGGCGCACTCAAGGCCGGTGACAAGATCGAGATCCGCGGCTTTGGCAGCTTCCGCACCCGCCAGCGGAACTCCCGCATCGGGCGCAATCCCAAGACTGGCGAGCGCGTTGACGTCCCAGCGAAGCGAGTGCCGTTCTTCAAGCCTTCCAAGGAGTTGCGTGACTCAGTCAACCCCGGTGGCGTGAAGAGCACGGCCCGCAAATCCGGCAATGACTCCGGTTCTGGAAGCGGCACCGTTGATACCCACCATCCTCCAGCCATGTAGGCAGGTCCGCCGCCTTAGTTCGGTACGCGACCGGTTCCGCCGCAGGCTTGACATCCAGGAACAAGATTCAACTCATTTCGCATCGACTGCCTCCTAACCTACATCTACACAGCAGGGAGCCTCCACATGCCTCTTGAGTTCTTCGTCGGCCATGCCTACGCGGTGCTCTTCCTGTGGGTGCTCGTCGAGCAGCTCGGCATGCCGGTACCCAGCATCCCGCTTCTGCTCACTGCCGGCACCCTTAGCGCCACCCATCGGGTCTCAGGGATTTCTGCTCTGGGAGCGGTGCTTGCCGCGTGCCTCTTTTCTGACTCTGCCTGGTACCTGCTCGGGCGGCGCTTCGGAGCCCGTGTCGTCCGCCTGCTCTGCAAAGTCTCGCTGGAAGCCGCGACCTGCGTCGCCCGCACAGAGGATTATTTCGGCCGCCGCGGCCCGGTTACGTTGCTCTTTGCCAAGTTCATCCCGGGCCTCTCCACAGTAGCCGCGCCGATCGCCGGACAGACCGGAATGCCCTACTCGCGTTTCGTTCTCTACGACCTCTCCGGCTCTGTTCTGTGGTCCATGACGTTTCTGCTTGCGGGCCGCTTCTTCGGCGACATCGCCAAGCGAAGCCAGGCCTTCTTCGGCCTGCTCAGTCATTTTGCTGCAGCTCTCTTCGTTGTTATGGTTGCCGGCTTCTTCATCTGGCGCGTTGTCAAACGGCACCGCTTTCTGGCACAAGTGCTCGAACTCCGCATTGAACCCTCCGATGTCAAGGCGATGATTGAGGGTGCGCCGAGCCAGAACGCGATGCCGTATATCGTCGACCTCCGCCATCCGCTCGACTACCTACCTGATCCCCGAGTTCTTCCCGGAGCTGTGCGCATCGGCCCTTCCGAGATCGCGAGTCATGCTGACCGTATCCCGCGCGACCGCGACGTAATTCTCTATTGCACCTGCCCTTCCGAGGAGACCTCAGCCAAGGTGGCCATGCAGCTTCATCGGCTCGGCATTACTCGCGTGCGTCCGTTACGCGGGGGCTTCGACGGCTGGAAGCAGGCTGGATACCCGCTGCACGAGTACGAAGACGCATCGTTCCCGAAAGCGAACCTCACTGCCGAATCCTTCAACACCGCCTGACCCAATAACTTATTTGAGCCGAAACTCCACGCGGATCACCGTCTGCACCTCAACCGGTTCTCCATTCAGCCTGTACGGCGCGTAGCGAGCACGCGCCACGGCTTCGAGCGCAGCGGCCCGCAACATCTCCGGCCCACTCTCCACATTTAGACTCTCAATGTGCCCGGCCTTCGAAATGACTGCTTCGATGATGACTGTTCCCTGCACCTGCGCTACCTGCGCGATCTTCGGATAACTCGGGATAATGGGAGTCAGCAACATGCCATTCGAAACTCCTTGCGAGATTCGCACCGGGCTAGTGGCTCGCGCCCGTACTATCGGTGTCGCGTTCGCTGTACTCCCAATCGCCATCACCGACGCCAGAGTTCCAA
>JAICMT010000326.1 GCA_025929125.1 Acidobacteriaceae bacterium
AACCGGATTCGCTCAAAAACATCCTGGCTAACGTGATGGCGGAGCACCAACTCCGCAATCTGCGCGTCGCCGAGACGGAAAAGTATGCGCACGTGACTTACTTCTTCAACGGAGGCATCGAAAAGCCGTTCGGTGGTGAGGACCGGGTGCTGGTGCCGTCGCAGAAGGTGGCGACTTATGACCTTGCGCCCGAGATGTCCGCGGAAGGCATTGCTGATGCGGTGGTGAAGGCGGTCAGCGATACTGCATTCGAGGTGATCATTGTGAACTTCGCCAACGCCGATATGGTCGGCCACTCCGGCAAGGTAGAGCCGACTGTGAAAGCGGTCGAGACAGTCGACCGCGAGCTTGGCCGAATCTATCGCGCGGTCAAGCAGCAGGGTGGGGCGCTGCTCGTGACCGCTGACCATGGCAACGCCGAGATGCTGATCGACCCGGTCACCGGCGGTCCGCACACCGCGCATACCACCAATCCCGTGCCGTTCATTTACATTACGGACGATCCTACGGGAAGCGTGACGCTTCGGCCCGGTGGAAGCCTGCGCGACATTTCTCCTACCATCCTCAGCCTGCTGCACCTTGACCAGCCGAAAGATATGACCGGCGAGCCCCTTCAGGTGGCGGCAAGCAAGTTGCAGGCACGCTAGAACTCGCGCCGGCCTTCGAGCGAACGAGTCATTGTCACCTCGTCGGCGTATTCAATGTCGGAGCCGGCCGGAACGCCGGTGGCGATGCGAGTGACGTGCAGCTCGGGCGCGGCCCGACGGATCTCCTGCGCCAGATAGGCCGCAGTGGCTTCGCCCTCGGTCGTCGGGGACGTCGCGAGGATCACTTCCCGCACCAGCGCCTCCGGCGCAGTGCTGTCTTCGTTCCACGCGCCGGCGTTTTGCACTGGATCCGCTGCTGGTGAGTTCGACGAAAGCCGCGCGAGCAGGCCGGGGATCCGCAGCTGCTCCGGCCCGACTCCGCCGATGGGCGACAGGGTTCCGTGCAGCACGTGGTACACGCCGTTGTAGCTGCGTGTCCTTTCGATGGCGGCGATGTTGGTCGGCTCCTCCACCACGCAGATTACGCGCTGATCCCGTGTGGGGCTCGCGCAGTAAACGCAGGGATCGACGTCGGTCACGTTATTGCAGATGGAGCAGAGACGCAGCCGCTCGCGGAGCACCAGAATCGCCTCAGCCAGCGCACGTGCGTCGGCGTCGGAAGAGCGCAGCACATGGAATGCGAGCCGCTGGGCGGACTTGCTGCCGATCCCCGGCAGCTTGCGCAGCTCGTCGATCAGACGCGACATCGGTTCGGCGAACCGGCCCGTTGCCAAGGATTACTCCAGCCCCGGAAGGTTCAGACCGCCCATCAACCCAGCCACGGAGGACTTCATGGTCTCGTCCGCACGCCGACCTGCTTCATTTACCGCGGCCGCGATCAGATCTTCCAGCAGCTCGATGTCGCCAGTGGTGGCGCCCAGGGCGGTAGGCTCAATCTTGATCCGCAGCACCTCTTTTTGCCGTTCATACGAACCCGCACCATGCCGCCACCGCTTTCCGCCTCCACTACGGTTTCGGCGAGCTTCTGCTCCATCTGCTCCTGCATTTGGCGCGCCTGTGCCATCATCTCCTGCATCTTGCCGAGATCGGAAAAGTCCATCGCCGCCTCACCTGTTCTGATATTTGTTCGACGTGCTGCTACTCACCCTCGCGCAGATCAATCACCGACTGAATCTCCGCATCGAACAGCTTCTGTGCCTGCTGCACCATAGGATGTTCGAGCGCCTTGGCCTGGACAGAGCCGGTGCGGGCGGGCTTGGGCGGCTTCGCCGCCCCGGCAGAGGGAATGCCCGGCAACAGCGTGAGCCTGGCGATACCGGCCTCGCGTGCTGTGGCTCGCAGAATCTTCTCCGCTTCCGCATTCAGGACCACTGGCAACATCACTTTGGAGAGCTCCGTCTGAACGCGCACCTCGCCCTCCGCGGACGTCCACACGGAGTCTTCCAGGGCATCGGCAGCCGAGGATTGTTTCGCCTTGCGCAGCACTTCGATGACCTGCTGCTGCGCCTGTTCGAGCGATCCCGCTGCGGACGGCAATACTGCCGCCAGTTCCACAACTCCGGGCACCGCTTCGGGTGCTGCCGCCGCTGGCCTGCTTTCATGCAACACTCGTGGCTGAGTCTGAGGCACAGCAACGGTAGTGCCGCGGACTTCGGCCTTGGGGGCTACAGGTACAGGAGCGGCAGGTATCGGCGCCGCAACCATGCTCTCCCTCCGACGGGTCCGATCCTGCTCGAATGGCGAGAAGGCAGCGCGTGGAGGAGCAGTAGAAGCCGGAGTAGGCGAACTGGCGCGTGCACCGGAAGACGAGCTGGCTGGGCGCGACGGCGTTGGCCCCGAACGGGAGCCTCCGCCCATCTGGCTGAGTACCTCTTCCATCGGCAGCAGACGGCGCAGGTGCACCAGCTTCAGCAGCCCAAGCTCCAGATGAAAGCGCTGCTCCTGGCGATAGCCCAGTTCGTCGAAGGTCCGCAGCATGACATTCAGGAAGCGCGTCAGCTCTTCCTCCGTAAATAACTCCGCTGTACGCGCGACCCGGCGCTGCTCGTCCGGTGAGATCTGCAGCAGTTCGCTGGCGAGGTTGTCGGATTCGATGCTTTCAGGACGAATGCCAGCAATGCGCGCGATCAGCGAGTTCCGCAGATAACGGACGCATTGGCGCGCCAGTTGCACGGGCGAGTTGCCCGCATCCAGAAGCTCGTTGGCAACCGTCATTACCTCGGCGGAACGATTTCCGTCGACCGCCTCCAGAATCCGTTCGAACACCGTGTTCGGAACTGAGCCCATCAGCTCGCGGATCTGCATTGAGTCGAGCCGCGCCCGTCCATCCTCGATTGGGGCGCTGGCGATCGCCTGATCCATGATGGAGAGCGCGTCGCGCATGGAGCCGTCGCCGGCTTCGGCCAGCAGAGCCAAGGCGGAATCGTCTGCGGAAATTCCTTCCGCCGCCGCAATTGTCCTCAGCTGGCCGAGGATATCGACCAGCTTGACGGCGTGAAAGCTGAAGTGCTGGCAACGCGAGCGGACCGTCTGCGGAATGTCTTCGGGCTGCGTAGTCGCCATCATGAAGACGATGTGATCAGGCGGCTCTTCCAGCGTCTTTAATAAGGCATTGAA
>JAICMT010000089.1 GCA_025929125.1 Acidobacteriaceae bacterium
CCATGAAGTTCGGCGTCCTGGTTTTTCCCGGTTCCAACTGTGATCACGACACCCATCACGTCGTCGCTGGCGTCATGGGCCAGCCGGTCACCTATCTCTGGCACGAATCCCACGACCTTCAGGGCTGCGACGCGATCCTCGTCCCTGGCGGCTTTGCTTACGGAGACTACCTGCGCACCGGCGCGATTGCACGTTTCGCGCCCATCATGCAGTCGGTTCGCCGTTTCGCCGAAACAGGTGGTCTGGTAATGGGCATCTGCAACGGATTCCAGATCCTCTGTGAGGCGAACCTGCTGCCTGGAGCGCTGATGCGCAACGCCGGCCAGCACTATATTTGCCGCCAGGTCCATCTTAGGGTGGAAACCGCGAATTCACCCTTTACTGAGGGCATCGAACGAGGTCAGGTACTGCGGATGCCGATTGGTCACATGGAGGGCAATTACTTCTGCGATGAGCAGACGCTCGCCACGCTTAGTAACGAGGACCGCATTGCATTCCGGTATTCCACCGCTACAGGAGAAATCAACCCTGGAGCCAACCCCAATGGCTCGCTGGAGAACATTGCCGGCATCCTGGGGCCCGGCCGCAATGTTCTGGGCATGATGCCCCATCCTGACCGCTCGAGCGAGGCCCTGCTGGGCTCCAGCGATGGGCTGCTCCTCTTCAAGTCCATCGCCCGGAGCCTAGCTGCCGCCTGAGCGGGCAACGTCAGCCGGCCCTTGCGGCCGATGATAGTCTTGCGTTTGTCAAAATGGTCGATATTCACCACCATCTCCTGCCGGGAGTCGACGATGGCTCCTGCAACATCGATATGTCGATTGCGATGGCAAGGCTTGCCGCAGCCGACGGTATTACCCACATCGTCTGCACGCCGCATGCAAACGCGGAGTACAGCTTCGATCCTGTGGAGAATGCAACCAAGCTGACCGAGCTCAAGTCTCGCCTGGCAGCCGAGAATATAGACGTAACTCTCGGCACCGGCTGCGACTTTCACCTTTCCTACGAAAATCTAGAGCAGGCCAAACGGGACCCGGCGCGGTTCAGCATCAACGGCCTGGGCTACCTGTTGGTTGAACCGCCGGACTACGGGATTCCACCCGGCCTCACCGAGACGTTTTATGAGTTGCAGCTCGCAGGATTGACGCCCATCCTGACCCATCCGGAACGCAACCCTACTCTACAGAACGAACCCGAACGGATGGCCCCCTGGCTTCGCGGAGGCGCCTTGATTCAGGTCACCGCGGACTCGCTCACCGGCCATAAAGGCCGCCGCGCCGAGCGCATGTCGCACGAACTGCTGAAAAAGCGCTGGGTGCACTTCCTGGCCACGGACGCCCACAACACCGGCTCCCGTCCCCCGCGCATGCGCGAAGCACAGGAGCTGGTCGCCAGGAAATACGGCATCAGCTATGCCCACGCCCTGTGCGTCACAAATCCGTTGGCTGTCTTTCTTGGAAAACCCTTCACCGTCGAAGAAGAACCGCACGACCTCTACGACACCCGGGAGTTCACCCTTTGGGATCGCGTCAAAGAGGTCCTGACTCGACGCTGAAGCGAAGCTCCGGCTAGGGATGAACCTCTAAAGGCCGAGGCCTCCGTCGACGGCTAGTAATTGTCCTGTGATGAAGTGGGGCGCTGTCGCGAAGAATAGAACCGCAGCAGCAACATCCTCGGCAGTTCCGTTCCTGCGCATGGGCGTCCTCTCCGCGAACTCGCGATAGGCCTCCTCCACCTCGCCCTGCACGATCATGCCCGGAGCAACGCAGTTGACGCTGATTTCCGGCGCCCACGCCTTGGCCATCGTTTGCGAGAGCATGTGGAGTGCCGCCTTTGAGGTGCAGTAATGGGCGTGGGTCGCCCAAGGGTGAATGCCTCCCAGCGAGCCGACATTCACAATCCGCCCCTGTGCCTTGCGGAGCGACGCATGGGCCGCCTGCGCCACCAGAAACGGTGCGCGGGTATTGGTCGCGAACATGTGGTCCCACTGCTGAACCGTGATCTCTTGCAGTGCGACTGACTCAAAAAAGCCCGCATTATTCACCAGTAGGTCCAGGCCGCCGAACTCGGAGATCGCAGCTTCTACCCCGCTTCGAATCTCACCCGGGCTAGTCAGATCCACCCGGATCGCGAGTGCCCGGACACCCAGCCCGCGAAGTTCGCCAACAGTTGCCTCGGCGTCGGATCCGGAATTAAGATACGTGATCGCAACGTTGGCACCGGCCCGCCCTAACTCCAGGGCGATGGTCCGGCCGATACGTCGCGCACCGCCGGTTACGAAGGTGGTCTTGCCGTGGAGCGGCCTTATGCCGCCTTCCGAATACGGAGAATTGATGGGCATTCGGCCTTACGGATTTTGTGTCGAGTTCTTCGTGTTGGCCGACTCGGTCGAACCCTTCTTGGGCCGGATCGGCTCCTGGATTCCCGGCTTGCGCTCCGCAGCCTTGTCGCTGTTATCGACATAAGTCGAGATCTGCGCTCGGGGCCGCTGCATTTCGATCGTGATCGCCCGCTCCGGCTGTGCTATGGCGTAATCCTCGGCGTAGGTTGCGAAGCCATCGGCCAGGACCTGGATGCGCACCTTGCTGCCGATCGGAATCACATCGATGGAAGTTTTGCCATCCTGGTTTGTCTTGAGCTCCATGTAGCCCTCGTCCTTACCGTCCGTGTCCAGGTGGAAGATCACGTGAGCCCCATCGATGGGCTTCTTGTTGAAGCCCTTCAGCACCGTGACCTCTATTTTGGAGGTTTCCGGTGGCGCCTTGTACTTCCGTCCCCGGTACTTGGGCGTTGTGTCCTGCTGAGCAAAGCCAGGTACGCAGAACCCGGTAGCGAGAATGCAGAAGAGCCCTACTATACCCAGAAACAGCCCAAAACGAGAGCGATTGACCCGTTGCATGCTCGTCATTTTACGCTTTCGCCGCCCAGAATGGCAGGGCTGGACACCGGGCAAAGGTTAATAGATGAAGAAGGCGATTATGTGAGCGCACTGCGCTAACATATTGCCGTTGACGCCTTGACATACCGGCTTTCTTTCGATAACTTAGCACTCAGAGGGCATGAGCGCTAACGCACTTTGAGTGCTAACTGCTTTCTCACCGGATCTCCGGCCGCCCTCTCGGTCTTCAGCTTCATCACCCTAACTGCAACAAGGAGAACAGAAGCAATGCCAACAGCAGCAGCAACAACTACGTTTACCCCGCTGCACGACCGCATTCTGGTCCGTCGAGTGGAAGAGAATGAGACCGTTCGCGGGGGCATCATCATCCCCGACTCAGCCAAGGAAAAGCCCCAGCATGGCGAGGTCATCAGTGTCGGCAAGGGCAAGTCGAACGACGAGGGCAAGGTATTTCCTCTCGACGTCAAGGCCGGGGACAAGATTCTGTTCGGAAAGTACTCCGGAACCGAGATCAAGCTCGATGGCGAAGAGTACCTGATTATGCGTGAGGAAGAGGTCCTCGGCGTCATCAAGTAAGCTTCAACGCCTCTAGCGCACAGTGAAGACACAAGTTCGTTCCACAATTCAGATTTCAGCCGGCTCGGCCGGCAACAGGAGTAAGTACTATGGCAAAGCAGATTCTGCATGGAGAAGACTCGCGTCAGGCGATCCTTCGCGGCGTAAACATCCTCGCCGACGCGGTTAAGGTGACGCTCGGCCCCAAGGGTCGCAACGTCGTTATCGAGAAGAAATTCGGCTCGCCCACCATCACCAAGGACGGCGTCACGGTCGCCAAGGAAATTGAGCTTCGTGATTCGCTCGAGAACATGGGCGCACAGATGGTGCGTGAGGTTGCCTCGAAGACCTCGGACGTCGCCGGCGACGGCACCACCACCGCAACCGTGCTGGCCCAGGCAATCTATCGCGAGGGCGTGAAGACGGTAGCCGCGGGCGCAAACCCGATGGCGCTGAAGCGCGGCATCGATAAGGCTGTGGAAGCCATCATCGGGAAGCGCGATGAGCACGGAGTCGTTCAGGGCGGCGCACTTTCCAAGTTCTCCAAGCCGGTCTCCGGCGACATGATCGCCCAGGTTGGCACGATCTCCGCCAACTCCGACTCGCAGATCGGCACCATCATCGCCGAGGCCATGAAGAAGGTTGGCAAAGACGGCGTAATCACGGTCGAAGAGTCTCGCACCATGGAGACCCAGCTCGATGTGGTCGAAGGTATGCAGTTTGACCGCGGCTACCTCTCGCCCTACTTCGTCACCGATGCAGAGCGCATGGAAGCGGCCCTCGAGAACCCCTACATCCTGATCTACGAGAAGAAGATCTCGTCGATGAAGGACCTGCTGCCGCTGCTCGAATCCATCGCCCGGACCGCGAAGCCGCTCGTCATCATTGCGGAGGACGTGGACGGCGAGGCGCTGGCAACTCTGGTGGTCAATAAGCTGCGTGGCACGCTGAATGTTGCGGCTGTCAAGGCTCCTGGCTTCGGCGATCGCCGCAAGGCCATGCTGCAGGACATCGCGATCCTGACCGGCGGCAAGGCCATCACCGAGGATCTCGGCATCAAGCTCGAGGGCGTCAAGATCGAGGACCTCGGCACTGCCAAGCGCGTCACCATCGACAAGGACAACACCACCATCATCGATGGCGGCGGCAAGGATGGCGACATCTCGGCCCGCGTGAAGGAGATCCGCGCTCAGATCGAGAAGACCACCTCCGATTACGATCGCGAGAAGCTCCAGGAGCGGCTTGCCAAGCTGGTTGGCGGCGTAGCCGTCATCAAGGTCGGCGCTGCAACTGAGACCGAGATGAAGGAAAAGAAGGCCCGAGTCGAGGATGCGATGCATGCAACCCGCGCTGCCGTCGAAGAGGGCATCGTCCCAGGTGGCGGCGTGGCGCTGGTTCGCTGCGCCAAGGCCGTGGACGAGGTCATCAAATCGCTTGAGGGCGATGAGAAGATCGGCGCCACAATCATCCGCCGTGCGGTGGAGGAGCCCCTTCGCATGATCGTCTCCAACGCGGGCGAAGAAGGCGCGGTCGTGATCGGCAAGATCCACGAGTCCAAGGAGACCAACTACGGCTACAACGCCGCAACTGGCGCCTATGAGGACCTGGTGACCTCCGGCGTTATCGACCCCACCAAGGTGACCCGCACTGCCCTTCAAAACGCAGCTTCGATCGCCGGCCTCATGCTGACCACCGAAGCCATGATTTCCGAGATTCCGGAGAAGAAGGAAGCTCCGGCTCCCGGCGGACACGGCGGCGGCATGGACGGCATGTACTAAACCAGAAGTTGTTTTACCAAACAGAAGCCCCGCGATTTTTAAAAACGCGGGGCTTCTTCTTCTTACAGCGCGTAGATCACACAGAATTCCAGCCTCTCCGATATGTTTCTGGAGAGACCAGCGCAGCCCGTGCTTTAGTTCACACCTGGCCTTCAGTGGCCGGATTTCTTGACTGGAAAGTGCTTCTGAAATTTCAGCGTAAGGGCGCGCACAACTGCCGGCCAGGGCAGGTCCTGAGGGCCGCTGAAGGTCTCAGCCCATAAGAGGTGCTGACGTGCTCCACTCGGTGTCGCCGAGTAAACCCTCAGGCTGCCAAGGACAGGCTCGCCCGGGCTGATGTTGATTCCATCCGAACCTACGGGAACGATCAGGAAGATCAGCTCCGGGCTGTCCGATTGATCGACCACCTGCTTGCCATACCCGTGCGCCAGCATGTCTTTCAAACGATCGCGCGCATAACTGTCAACGTTCTGCGCCTCGATAGCAACATTGGTCGCTGACGCGAGAGCTTGTGTGAACGCATCGCTGTCGCAGTGATATACGTAATTCTTCAACGTACAGGAGCCCAGATCTTCAGTCGAAGCGCCGGCCTGTGCCCTGCTTAAGATCGGACAGAACGCAATACCAATTAGAAGAATCCCCGTCCGGATCATGACTGGAAGAGTATCACTCTTCTCTATTTCCGGGATGACCCGGCGGACACGGCGGCGAATGGGCGGCATCTATCAACCGGAGCACTCCCAAGCGATAACAGCACAATCACCGCGGATTTCACTCCGCGGGGTTCTGTGCTGGAACAGTGCCTCAGGCTCAAGTGCCCGCATCAATCCCACAGCGCCGTCAACGATTGAGTCTCGGGAAGATGCCCTAGTCATCGCCACCCAACCGCAACTTGAGTCCGGCGCGGAAGCTGAAAGGCAGCGACGGATATCCGATTGGCCCGATGTGGTGCTGGCTGAGCAGATTGTCCAGCTGGGTGAAGACGCGCACTCTGGGATGAACCTGATAGGTAAGGTTGGCATCGAGCTTCGCATATCCGGAGTCAAGATTCCGGTTTGGCAGCAGGAGGGAATTGGTGCCAGCCAGGTCGGCATAGTCGAGAAACGTAGAGTCGTCAGACCTGCTCGCCAATGCACCTTGTGCTGCGGCCGTAAACCGCGGCCTGGTGTACTGCACTAGAAAGAATCCCGTATGCGGCGGACGCCGGAACGGCCGCGCTCCGACAAACGGGGAGCTGCCAATGGGGATATCCGGATAGCTCGGATTCGTCGGAGCGTAACCTGCCGAGGCTGCAACTGCCGAGCTGGAGAACGACTGCTCAACCACCGCATCCAGGTAGGTATAGCCTCCCCGCGCGAACAGATGCGCAGTCGGCTGCCATTGAAGCTCCGACTCGAAC
>JAICMT010000293.1 GCA_025929125.1 Acidobacteriaceae bacterium
GAGGACGATTCCGCAGCGCACCGCAAGCTGGCTCTCGATGTAGCCGGCAAATCGATGGTGTTGCTGAAGAACGACGGCGTGCTTCCGTTGAGCAAAGGACGCCGAATTGCGGTGATCGGCCCCAACGCTGCAAGCCTGGCCGCGATTGAGGGTAACTACAACGCGGTCCCCTCGAGACCCGTGCTGCCGCTTACTGGTATGGAGGCGATGTTTGGGGCAGGCAATGTGAGGTACGAACAGGGTTCGGCGTACGTGAGCGAGCTGGCGCTCCCGGTACCACGGACGTTGCTGCATCCGGCGAAGGGGGACGCGCGGTTCGGGCTGAAGGGCGAGTACTTCGACAATGTGGACCTCAAAGGAACGCCGGTGATGACGCGGGTGGACCCTCAGGTGGAATTCGACTGGAACTCCGCCTCGCCGGCGAAAGGTATCAACGCGTCTCACTTCGGAGTGCGGTGGACCGGCACGATCAGCGTTCCGGCGGCGGGAGACTACGACTTCGGCTTTACGTTGGCTCATTGCTATCCTTGCCGCGATTCTGAAAAGGTCCGGCTCTATCTGGATGGTCAGCCGGTGTCTAACGAGAGTGTGCCCGCGGGCGAGTCGCGCTCCAGCTCACTGAAGCCCTTTGTTCTGCACTTTGCCGATACCGCACCGCACAACGTTCGGATTGAGTATGCGCACGAGGCTCCGCTGTTTGGCGCCGGCGTTACTTTGAACTGGAAGCCGAAGGTGGAGACAGCGCGAGCGGCGGCGGTGAAGGCGGCGAGCAGTGCCGATCTGGTGGTGGCATTTGTGGGGCTGTCGCCGGAATTGGAAGGAGAGGAGATGCCTGTCCACGTCGAGGGCTTCAATGGCGGAGATCGAACTACCATTGAGCTGCCGGCGGTACAGCGAGAGATGCTGGAAGCTGTAGCCGGCACGGGCAAACCTCTAGTGGTGGTCCTGATGAATGGAAGCGCGCTGGCGACCCCTTGGATCAAGCAACACGCGAACGCGATTCTGGAGGCGTGGTATCCAGGCGAGGAAGCGGGGAATGCAATTGCGCAGGTGCTGACCGGCGAGATCAACCCCGGAGGACGGTTGCCGGTCACGTTCTATGCAAAGACCGGAGATCTCCCGGCATTCGACGACTACTCGATGAAACAGCGTACCTATCGATACTTCCGGGGCCAGCCGCTTTGGGGATTCGGATACGGACTGAGCTATTCGAAGTTCAAGTGGTCGACCCTGAAGCTCTCGAGCAGTTCCGTCGAAGCCGGTTCCGAGCTGACGGTGGATGCCGATGTCGAGAATCTTTCCAATCGGGCGGGAGATGCCGTCAGCGAACTGTACCTGACGCCTCCTGCGTCGAGCTCCGCACCGCAGTTGGAGTTGGTCGGGTTCGAGCGCAAGACGGTGATGCCGCATGCGCGTCAGCACGTGCATTTTGTGTTGCAGCCGCGCACGCTAAGCACTGTGGATGCAGCGGGGCGGCGAGCAGTTCGGCCGGGCGAGTACACGCTTTGGCTGGGAGGAACGCAGCCGAAGGAGAGCGACGGACAGAGCGTGAGCGCCTCGTTCAAGATCAATGGAACTCGCGATCTGCCGAAGTGAGGCAGACCGTTACAGCAGTGCGTAGGCCGCCCATCGACGTTCAGTTGAGATCAATGAAGCGATTGATTCGAGCATCAGTGAAGGCGGGTGAGGGGACGTGAGCGCCAGCGCTTTTCCTTGCAGCGGGTATGACTGCGGCGACCACCTGCATCCTTCGCACAACGGATGTAAGGTGGTGGCAGAAGCGATTCCACTCAGCCCGCTCGCGAAGTAGATCGCCGCGGCTCTCTTAGAGCGAGCCCGCGACAAAGGAAACTCCGGGAACCGGCTGTCCGCCGCCCACGCTTACCTGGGCCCCCGGTTGCGCAATGGCGTCGCTGGGAAGCGTGAAGCGCACTTCGCGACTCTCTCCGGCACGCAGGTGAATCCGCTGGAAGCCGCGAAGGCTGCGTATGGGCGCGTCCTTCTCCGAGCCGCCGGCGACATAGAGCTGTACCACCTCATCGCCCTCGCGGGAGGAAGTATTTTTGACGGTCGCGCGAACCTCGGCCCCGCTTCCCGTCCGCTTGCCCTTGAAGCCGGAGTACCGGAAGGTGGAATAGCTCAAGCCGTAGCCGAAGGAATAGAGCGTTGGACCGCTGAAGTAACGGTAAGTGCGGCCGGCCATCGCGTAGTCGGTGAACGGAGGCAGCTGGCTGGTGCTCTCATAGAAGGTGATCGGAAGGCGGCCCGCTGGATTGTTGGTGCCGGCCAGAGTCTCAGCGATGGCCGTGCCTGCCTCTTCCCCGCCGTACCAGGCAGAGAGTATTGCTGGCGCGCCCGAGGCGGCTGTGTTGGCCGCGATCGCGCTTCCACTGGTGAGCACCACAACGACAGGCTTTCCGGTGCCGAGGACGGTTTTCACCAGATTCTCCTGCGGCTCCGGCATCTCAATCTTGTCGCGATCGTGCCCTTCGCCTTCCAGCGAGGAGTCCAACCCGACGAATACCAGGGCCACATCGGAGTCGGCCGCGACCTGCTTCGCCTGCTCAAGCAATACAGAGGCGGGTGGAATCCAGATCAGCTCGGCTCCGCCGCCGGCACCGTTCTGCTGGTACTCGACTCGGATTGCGTAGGGATGCTGCCCTTCCAGGTGAATCGGTGCGGGCGCGTTCCGCCGCGGCCCCTGTCCAAGGCCCGGAGGCCGGACACCGGCTGTCTCCCTGGCGTTGACCTCCTTGTCATCGAGGAACAGACGGATCTTGCCGTCGCGATTCCACTGTCCCGTGCGGGCGGAGAGCACATAATCACCCGACTGCGGCACGGTGAAGGTGCCGGTCCAGCGAATGGAATATTTGTTTCCGGCACCGAAGGTTGCCACTACCGCGGGTTCTTCCATGTTGGCATTGAAGTAGATGCGCGGCTCGGTGCGACGGAGCTTCGGCTGGCCGCTCAGGTCGGCGTTATCAAAGTACTCCGCTTGCAGCCCGTGCCCCTTACCATCCGGAGGAGTGAGAGCTCCGGAGGACACCAGAGCTGGGGTGGTGGGACTATAAGTCGCCCCCTGTGCAAACTCAACCTCGGCCGACGCGAACTGGCGGACAATGCCCTCGAACGGAGTGACCTGCTTCGAGGAAATCCCGTTGTAATTGCCGAGCAGCCCGACTGGGTCATCTGCCGAGGGACCGATCACGGCGATCTTGCGCACGGAAGCCTTCAGCGGCAGCACCTGTCCCTGATTCTTGAGCAGCACAATGGCTTCGCGCTCCGCGGTTCTGGCGAGCTGGCGATGCTCTGCAGAGTCATTCTCGGAAATGGCAATCCGGGAGAACGGAACCTGCTCGGGCGGATCGAACATTCCCAGGCGAAAGCGCGCGGTGAACAACCGCTCGGCTGCTCGGGTTATATCCGCTTCGGGGATGTGGCCAGCCTTGACCTCCTCCACTAGCGTCCGATACTCGTTGCCGCA
>JAICMT010000504.1 GCA_025929125.1 Acidobacteriaceae bacterium
ACGGCAGCAATTGAGAAGTTCACTTCACAGATTCCGTCCAGCGTCTATCTGGCTCTGGCGCTCGGCTCCATGGCAACGTCGCTGGGCCTGAAGGCTGCGGGCAAGGACCATGGCGCTCTGTTTGTCGGGCAGTGGGCTGCGCCGTTCCTGATCATGGGCCTCTACAACAAGGTGGTGAAGCAGCACGGATCGGATGCTGCCTCTGGTCCTGGAGCCATCGCCTCGATCTAAGTGGTGGACTGGAGCACGTTGCTGGCGGCAAGCCATCGGTCCCAGGCCGCCAGCGCGCGCTCGCATTGGATGCGGTGCCGCTCCTTCTTGTCCCGGATCTTCCGGCGCAGCTCGTCCTCAAGCGCAGGCAGCAGGTCGAACGTGATGTTCGCCGGCTGAAACCGCTTGCTCTCCGCGTGGGTAATGTAGTGAGTCAGCGAACCGTTGGCCGACTCGCGCGGCGCAATCACCGGAATCTCGCAGTTCGCGAGCGCTGCTGCGTATCGCCCGGCGAGCATCCCGGAGGCGATCGATTCCGTGTAGCCTTCGACACCGCTCAACTGTCCAGCAATCAGGATCGAAGGGTGAGCGCGCAGTTGCAGCGTCTCCGTTAAGAGCGCTGGCGCATTCACATAGGTGTTTCTGTGAATCTGTCCGTACCGGAGAAATGTGGCATTCTCAAGCCCCGGGATCAGCCGCAGCACGCGTGCCTGCTCGCCGAACTTGAGGTGATTCTGAAATCCCACCAGATTGTAGCTGTCGGCGCGGAGGTTCTCCTGCCGCAGTTGGACCACCGCATACGGCCACCTGCCCGTCTTGGGATCGTCCAGGCCCACCGGCTTCATCGGTCCAAACCGCAGCGTATCCCGTCCGCGTCTTGCCGTCTCTTCAATAGGCAGGCAGCCTTCGAAGTAGTGAAGCGTCTCCGTCGGAATCTGCTCCCAGTCCTTTGCCGGAACCGCCTCGGCTGCCGTCAGAGCATCGACAAAGCGTTCGTATTCTAGCTTGGTCATCGGGCAATTGATGTAATCCGGCGATCCTTTGCCCCAGCGGGCGGCAAAGTACACCTTGGACATATCAATCGTGCTCGCATCCACAATCGGCGAAATGGAATCGTAGAACGCCAGGTGGGACGATCCCGTCAGGCGAGTCAATTCCGAGGTCAGCGCCGGAGAGGTCAGCGGTCCGGTGGCCAAAACCGTCAGCGTGCTGGCGTCATGCTCGTCCAGCTGCGTCACCTCTTCGCGATGCACCCGGATCAGCGGTTCGGCGGCGATCCTCTCCGCCACCCGGCGAGAGAACTCCACGCGGTCTACAGCCAGCGCATGCCCGGCCGGTACCGCTGAGGCATCGGCTTCCGCCAGCAGCGCTGAACCCGCCCTGCGCATCTCCTGCTTCAGCAGCCACGGAGCCGTATTCTCGGACTCCGACTTGAGCGAGTTGGAGCACACCAGCTCTGCAAAATCGGACGTGCTGTGCGCCTCCGTCGAGCGCGCCGGGCGCATCTCGTAGAGGTCCACTTCACAGCCGAGGCGTGCCGCCTGCAGGGCGGCCTCAGGCCCCGCCAGTCCACCGCCGATGACTCGGATTTTCTTCGCTGCCACGAGTTCGATTCTACGTGGCGTCCCTTTTCGCCGCGCCGGTCCGCAGCGTTTGTGCCGGATTGCCGGCGACCGTGACACCTGCCGCGACATCCCGCGTCACGACACT
>JAICMT010000166.1 GCA_025929125.1 Acidobacteriaceae bacterium
ATGTTTGACATCGTCAGATTGTTGTCCTCGAGGAAGGCCTCAGCGGAACTGCGCAATTCTCTTCGAACCAGCTGAGGAACGTCCGACGACAGCACGATGTTGAAGCCGGTGTGATTGATCTTCCAGCCCATGAGGTGTTCGGTATCGGGATAGAAGGTCGAACGGGTATCCACGATTCTGGGACAGGGATTTTTCGTGCTGCGCGGGCGCTTCGCGAGTTCCGTGTCCTCCCCTGCGATCACTACCGCGGCGGCGCCATCCCCGAAGAGGCCGCTGGCCACGATGTGCGCCATGGAAGCATCGTCGCGCTGCCAGGTGAGTGAGCAGAGCTCAACCGCGAGCAGAATTGCGTACTGCTTGGGATAGGCGCGCACATAGTCCGCCGCACGCGCGATACCCGCCGCGCCGGCGACGCAGCCCAGGCCAAAGATCGGCGTGCGTTTGACGTCACGCGGGAAGTTCATGATGTTCGCGAGCCGCGCATCGATGCTCGGGCAGGCGATTCCCGTTACGGAGGTGAAAAATATGGCCGAGATATCACCTGGAGCGAGGCCCACTTGACCAAGAGCACTCTCGATAGCCTTTTGGCCAAGCTCAAGCGACCCTTTGATCCAGAGATCGTTGGCCGAGCCGAAGCTGTTCAGAGTTCCGAACGATTCAAGTGGGTACACGAAATGGCGGTATTCGACGCCGCAGTTGGCGTGGAGTCTGTCCATAATGGCCGGGGATGGCAGGGTGTCCTGCATCCGATCTTTCAGAGCCTCAGTAATGACAGCCTGTGGGTACCGGTGCGGGGGAAAGGCTGTGCCTACAGATGCAATGCGCATGGATCGAAAAACCTCGTCACAGGAGTTTGCAGAAAGCCATTGCTGACGAGTGATCGTCATCAGCCTGTCTATTCAGTTGTCGGCAGGAATGATGCAAACCTGTGGTCGTGCGAGGCGTTCGAGCTGCCTCAAGCACACAGGTGGAAGCCCCAGTGGGCGATGACTCAAGTATAGACCAGTCGCTCTCCTGGAAAAGCCCCGAAAAGTTGCATTGGAACGTTCAACATCTGGCACAAGCAAAAGAATCAGCAGGCTGCTCCAACCCCGCTGCAGATTGCAGGCAGAATGACCCCAGAGAGAGCATTTGCAGTGAAGATAGCAACAATTATTTCTATTGGATCAAACTCATCTTCAAGGAATGTAGAAGCTACCCGGCTGTGCCTACCCAATCGTCGGACGCGGGTAGCTGGCTTCGACAACGGTTGAAATTCCGCCGCGAGGACGGAAGTCGCCGGTGATCTTCGCCCATATCGGGTTGCACGCCTTGACCACGTCTTCGAGCACTTGATTGACGATGTTCTCCTGAAAAATGCCGAGGTCCCGATAGGTGAACAGGTATTCTTTGAGGCTCTTGAGTTCCAGGCAAAGATCGCGCGGCATATACCGGATCGTAATCCGGCCGAAATCCGGCAACCCGGTCTTGGGGCAGACTGAGGTGAACTCCGGATCGTCAATCAGAATCTCGTAGGCGGGAAACTGATTGGCCCAGGTATCGATGGAAGGAAATTTAGCGTCGAGACCCGCCGCTGCGTGCGTGTCCGTATAACCGGTGTTCTGAGTGGGCATTTCTCTATGCTAAATCCGGCACAGGCGCTCAGTCTCGCCGACCCAGGGTTGGACGATCGTCCGAGGTGGTCGAGTCCGGTTTGCTGGGATCATTATTCGTTCCGCCGACGCGGCGTAGCGTAGGAGTGTTTCCCTTGCCTTTGTCGTTGAGTTTGCGCTTGTTCTCAATGCGCGCCAGCCGGGCCTTCACATCGTCGAATTCGCTGGTGGAAACCATGTAGTCCGGCTTCGCGGGCATGATCGTCGCAATCTCTTCCTCGGAGTGGCGGATGCGGTCGGGCGTCTGCGGGTGATCGGCAAAGACCTTGGACAGGGTACCCGGCTTGTGCTTCTCGAGCGCGTCGATCTTCTCAAAGAACTGAATGAAGGCCTGCGGATCGTAGCCTGCCTTGTACATGTACTGCAGGCCCAGCCAGTCGGCCTCTGTTTCAAACTCGCGCGAAAATTCGAGGAAGCTGATCGGGATGGCGAGTTGCGAGGCCTCATAGATGCCGTAGCCCGTCCATGAGCCCTGCGTGAAAATGATTAGCGGAATCGAACCGATCTGCGCGTAATTCATGCGCGTCATCTGCCGCGCGGCGTGATGGGCGCAGACGTGTGCGGTCTCGTGGGCCATCACGCCCGCCAGTTCTGCCTCTTCATCGGCGGCCAGAATCAGCCCTGAGTTCACATAGAAGAATCCGCCGGGCAGTGCCATCGCGTTGATCTCATCCGAGTCGATCACCTTGATGGTGAACGGCACCTTGCAATCGGAGTTCTTCACGATGTTCTGGCCGATGCGATTGACGTATTCGACTACCACCGGATCAGTGACCAGGTGCGCTGATTTTTCGATCTCCATGGAGTACTGCTTGCCCATGGAGATCTCGGAATTCACCGAGTACCAGTTGCCCAACCCGCGATGGCCGATCTCTCGTGTGCCGATCGCGTCGACGTCGTCCTCGCTTCCCTTCTTGATGTGCGGGTCGAGGTCCTCGCCGGGTGAAGGGATGGCATCGTTCTTCTCCGCGTGCTGGTCGCTCTTGGCGTCCTTCTTGGCCTCAGGCTGCTTTTTTCCGCCCGTAGGATCGGAGCCTGTGCCTGGAACCTTCATGCCCGGGTCGGAGGGCGGCGTCTTCGGAGTATCCGCCGTAGTGCTTCCGGCAGGCGTGCTTTGGCCCGAGGCCGTCGGCGCCTGTGCCGAGCCCTGCTGACCCGCAGTCTGCTGAGCGGAGGTGTGCGGCGCCAAAACGCAAACTGCAGCGCCAAGCAGGGCAGCCAGGCCGAACTGTTTGTAAGGACGCATGTTGCTTTCTCCGAAAGGCGGCGCTCCTCCCATCGGAACGCACCTAAGCACATTATTAGACGCCTCCGTGATCCGGTTGGATAGCGCATGCGACGGACGGGAAACCGGTCGCCAGACCCCAGACCCGGGAGATAAAGCTGTCTTACTATAGCTCCGACCGATAAAGCTCAGCCGCGCTACACCCGCTCACCACGTGTTGTACATGGTGCCATCGGTGCCGGCATGCTGGGCTCCGGAATGCACATCGTCGATACCGGAGTCGGTCTGGTCGATGCTCGAAAGGGTGTCAGTTGCGGAGGTCTGCCAAGTATCCGTGCGACCAGTGATCGGGTCCTTGGGAACCGCCTTCAGGTAGCCGCCGGTTACCAGATCATCCAGGGACTGTGGCGCTTTCTGCTTGTCCACGGTGTAAGAATTGATGGCCTGCCGCATTACGCGCAGGTCTTCCCGCAGCACTGCTTCCTTCGCGGCCTGCACATTGCGCATATACATGGGAATGGCTACGGCTGCCAGCGTCGCGATAATAACCATTACGATCAACAACTCCAGAAGCGTGAAGCCGCCGTCCTTTGCGGATCCGCGCTTCCTTCTCCGAAGTTTGCCTGGGCTCACCATGTGCTGTACTTCGTCCCGTCCAGAGCTGTGCCGTCGCTCTTACTGTATACATCGAAGACGTTTTGTCCGCCCCAAGTGGTTGAATCCGGCTCGTCCTGGTTCGACCGCAGCCCCCAGTCGGCCGAGTTCGTCATGGGATCGACCGGGATCGCCCGCAGAAAACGGACCTTCTTCTCCTGGACATTTACACCGTCTACCAGGGTCTGCAGGTCTGGCGGGTATCCCAGGCTATCCGCCTTGATCTGGATTGCACCCCGGTCGGCCGCATCCTTGTAGCGGTCGATGGCATCGCGCATCTCCCATAGATCCTGACGCAATTCGCGCTCCTTGGTTCGTTTGACCTGGTATTTAACCACCGGGAGAGCCGCGCACGCCAGAATGCTGATAATGGCAATGGTGATGATCAGTTCAACGAGGGTTAGTCCGTCCTGAGTGTGGCTGCGAACCGCAGTGCCATCCGGCCGGGTACTGCACCGCTCCGGGCCCTGACCTGCCGCATTGGCTCGCACCAGCATCTCCTTACTTCACGTGGACCGTCGCCTGGGTTCCCACCGCTGGAACATTGGCATTGCTGCTGGTCCTTGCGCCGACCTTCACCAGGGCCAGCCTGGAATCTCCCGGCGCAATCGCCCGGAAGGTCATCAGGCATACCTGACCCTCGCCGCTGACGCCTGTTGTGCCCGGCGGTCGCGAGGCCGAAATAGTCACCAGCCCGTTGCCCTCATCGCGATGAACCAGAGCGACTGGCTGGCCGTCGCGGCTCAGCAGGCTGCCTGCCTCCACGTTCACCAGCTGCAACACCTTGGGATCGAATTGGACCTGTACCGGTACCGCGCTCAGGTTCCGCGCATTCGTGAGCACGATTGAAGTCACAAATGTGCTTCCAACCGCCTGGTTGGACTGCGCCGGTACGACCACCATCGAAACCGGCGGACCGGGGATCACGTCCGGCGTCACGGGTCCAGCCACCGTGGCGGGAGTCGCTGGGCCTGGAGCAGGAGCAGCTGCCGCGGGGGTGGTGGGGGTCGCAGGACCTGCCGAAGTCGGATTCGGGGGCAGCGTCTGCTGGTTCAACTGTTGAGCCATCGCAACCGCGGCGTTGGCGGCGCTGGTGCTCGAGGCCGGCCGAACCGGCGCTGCGGCAGCAGATTCCGGGAAGAGCTGGTCCAGCGGTCCGGCATGTCGCATCTCTACTTCGGCTGAGGTCCCGGTGTCGATCAGTCGCGTATTCTCCCGCGTCAGCACCGACTCGCGCACAATGTGTGGAATCAGGATGAAGACGACCTCGTCCTGAGCATTCTCTTTGAAGTTGGAGCCGAAGATGTACTTGAGGATCGGTATCTGGGAGAGCCCAGGCGTGCCGCTGATCGAGGCGGTCTCCTGCTTGGTGATGATGCCCGCC
>JAICMT010000012.1 GCA_025929125.1 Acidobacteriaceae bacterium
ACGGGAACCACCCGTCCTTCGTGTTGCTGAATGCAAGCAACGAGCCCGCGGGACACTATCAGGAGCAGCTGCCGGCCTGGGATGTGAAGTGGCGCGATGCCGACCCGCGGCGGCTTTATTCAGATGGCACCGGGCGGTTCGCACCTCCACCCAATGGATGGGGCACTCCTTTTGCTTCGGATTACCTGGTAACCCCGCGCGCACGAGGACCCCAGGGGTGGTTCGGCGCGGATTACGAGACGGCACTCGGGAGCCTGCTGCACGACACGACGATCCCTGCGATTGGACACGAGGTGGGTCAGTGGTGTGCTTATCCGGACTTTGATGTAATCGGGAAGTTCTCCGCTCCATCGCAGCGAACGAACTTTCCCGAAGGCACAGGCTCAGGCCAATCCCCATATCTGGTTCCTGGGAACTACAGGATATGGAGGGATTCGGCGGAGCAACATGGATTGCTGCAGAAGAACAAGGAGCTGGCCCACGCCTCAGGCCGCTTCCAGGTTGCTTGCTATAAAGAGGAGATTGAGGCCAACCTGCGGACTCCGAGTTATAGCGGATACGAACTGCTGGACGTTCACGACTACCTGGGGCAGGGCGGCGCGCTTATCGGTCTGCTGGATGCATTCTGGGAAGAGAAGAGCTATATCAAAGCGTCGGAGTTTCGGCAGTTCAACAACGAGACGGTGCCGCTCGCAAGGCTGAAACAGCGCGTCTACTCTGGAACCGGCACCTTGCAAGCTGATGTCGAGATCGCGCATTTTGGAGAGGCGCCTCTTCGGAATGCGAGCTCGGGTTGGCAGATTGTCAGCCGTAACGGAGAAATCGTGGGGAAGGGATCGTTTCCGATGCGGACGATTCCGAGGGGTAAGAACATCGCGCTGGGCACGGTAACGTTTCCAATGGAGAAGTTGGCCTCTCCGGCTGCTTACAGGCTGATCGTGAAGGTTAGCGCCGGGCCTGCCAGGTTCGAAAATGGCTGGAATTTCTGGCTGTATCCCGCGGAAGTGGAGAATGTAGTGCCACCGGACGTGACGTTGACTGGCTCTTGGACGGAGGCGCAAGACCGACTCAGTGCTGGAGGCAAGGTGCTGTTCCTGCCTGATCTGCCGAATGCATTGAAGCTCTCAACCGTACCCATTTTCTGGAATCGGCTGATGAACCCAAACGGAACCTGGTTCCTTGGCCTGTGGAATGATGCTGGTCACCCTGCCCTCGCCGGCTTCCCCACAGAATCCAACTGTGATTGGCAGTGGGTGGATCTACTGCCAAACAGCCGAGCTATGGTCATCGATGCTCTGCCAGCTGAATTGCAACCGATCGTTCAGCCGATCGACGATTGGAACCGCAATCTCAAACTGGCGATGCTCTACGAATGCCGAGTGGGTGCAGGCAAGCTGATGGTCTGCTCGCTTGATTTCGACGAAGCTCGACCCGGTTCACGCTGCCTGAGGCGTTCGATTCTGAACTATATGGCGTCGGAAGAGTTCAGGCCAGCCGCTGCACTCTCAATTACGGACCTCCAGAAGGCCTGGCGCATTCAGCAGCTTTCAGAGGAACTGCATCAGCCGCCAGCTTCGACTTCCCCGGATCTGGTTGATCCAGGACAGGTAAGGCCCACGAGTGCAAAATAGCAGCAGAATGGCCCCGGAACGCTCCGGGGCCACTCTTGCTGAAGCCGAATCAGGTTAGGCTTTCGCTTCCGCCAGGACAGGCTCCGACGAGGTCGCCGGAGTGCTGTTTGCCGTCGCACCGCCTTTGGTGTCGCCCGGCTTGCGGATATCGATGCCACCCTTGAAGTAGGCGCCGTCCTCGATCGAGATGCGCGCCGCTGCAACGTCTCCAGTGAGAGAACCTTCGCTGCGAATGTCGACGCGGTCGCTCGCATTGATGTTGCCGCGAACCTTGCCGAGTACAACAACCTCGCGGGCAAGAATATTGGCTGCGACCTGGCCGTTGCGGCCGACGGTCACGCGATTGCCCGGCAGGTTGATGGAGCCCTCGACCTTGCCGTCGATATAGAGTGATTCCGATCCTGTGACCTCGCCCTTAACCACAAGCGATTTGCCGATGGTGGCCTGTTCGCCCGAGGCAGAAGGAGTCGAAGTGACGCCCGTCGCCGCGGCGGGGCGTGTGGCTCCTGAATCAAAGGAGGCAGGCGAAGCGGCAGGCGTCGCAGGACGCGCGGGCTCAGGGGTAGCGGGGGTATTCGGTCCGGTCTGGTTCGGTTTCCACATGATTTGGGTGATTTCCTTTCGTGATTCCTCGGTTCGTTCGTTGCCTGGAGTGCGGTCTGATGGCCAGAAGAGCAGCAGCGTCAGACGCAGGTCTGGAACTCAATATCAGGATACTTTTCGGCAGAGTCGTACGAATGTGACCCGAATGGGGCACAAAGCCTGAATCCAAAATCTGTGGGCGCCTGTTAGGGGATCAGCCTGACCGTCCTCTTACGCCCTCCGTTCACGATACTACTCCGCGTGCCCGGGCGGGAACGCAAGAGTTCTGCAAAAGTAGGCACCGAATATAACACTACCCAAGCCGCGGTCCGGCTCCGCTTCAGGCCAAAAGAAGGGATTGATTGAGGCAAACTGAGGCGGTAGTCTGCCGAAGATGCAGAACTTCTCTTATGCTCCTGTGCGCCTGCTGAAGTGGACCCTTGCCATTTTGGTGCTTTCGCGGATTTGCCCCTCTGTTGCATGGGGGAAAGTGCACACTGTCAGCTTTGGAGCGGCCCGCAAGGTGCCTTGGAGCCGGCCAGATAAAACAGCGGATCCGGACGCTTCCGCACCCAATGCCATGCACACGCTCAAGGTTCGGCCGCTTATGGTCGACGGCAAACAGAAGGAATGGACGACGGGCGATCCCCACGATGTGACGGATCGTAGCTTCGCCATTCGCAGAGCGATGCGGCTCAACGATCGACTACCCGGCGATTCTTCTGCGCGTTGGAGCTGGCAGCCGGGACCGTGGCTGCTGGTGGATCGAACCACGGGTCACGTCACCGCGCTGCACCTTCCGGACTTTGACGACGGCATTTCCGAAGCTGTCTGGTACCGGGACTATGCGGCATACTGCGGCACTAGCACCACCGCGAAAGGTGGTCTGTTCGCGGTGGTCGCCCAGCTCGGCGTACGACGGCCCGTGGTTCACAAGCAGATAGGGAAATGGCCCGTGCCTTCTCCGCCTGACCCTGTCTGCCGCCCCGCGGAGTGGCAACGAGACCCCATACGAGTCACGCTCCAGCCCGCAGGTGCAGAGCCGATGACATTTGCAGTCGTTGGCACGGCGTCTTTGATTGAGGATGGCGACTCAGAAGATCAATAGTGATGCTGGCAGCAGCTAGTTTGGTGCGCCGGAGATGTAGGCGTGCAGGTGTCGGATGGTTTGCTCCTGCTCGCTCATAATGCAGTTGACCAGGTCGCCGATTGAAATCACGCCGACCACCCTGCCGTGCTCTACGACGGCCAGATGGCGGAAATGCCGGTCTGTGATGATCCTGAGGCACTCTGCCACGGTGTTCTGCCGGGTAACGCTCACGACCGGGCTGCTCATGATCTCCGAAACGGGCGTCTCCTTGGAGTGACGGCCCTGCAGAATCACCTTGCGCGCATAGTCACGCTCAGAGACTATGCCCAGGAGTTCGCCCCGCTCCATGACGAGCAGCGCGCCTACCGCCTTCTCTGCCATCAATTCGATGGCATCGTAGACAGACGCTTCCGGGGCAATGAAGAGAACTTCTGCGGGCTTCTGTCGCAACACAGCGCCTACGGTGGTGGTCATCTCGCTCATCGGTTCACCTCGGGCCTCGAATTATCAGCCTATAGACGCAGGAGCGTCAATCGCAGTTTGTCTGGAAAAATGGCCGATTTATCATTGGAGAATGGAATCGCTGGACTGCCTCCTTAAGCAGGCCGAGACGGCGCACGGACATCTTTGTGCAGGTCAGATACTTGGCGTTCGCCTTGCAATGCTGGGCTGCCGGCTCCTCGGGATTGACGACCCCCTCGGCAAGCTGCACCGCGCAGACCGCAAACGGCTGGTCACCTTTGTGGAAATCGACCGCTGCGCCACCGATGCCATTGCAGTGGTAACGGGATGCCGTCTTGGCAAGCGCGCGCTCAAGTTTCGCGACTGGGGCAAAATGGCCGCGACATTCGTCGACGTTGGGCGGCCCGAAATGGAAGACCTCGGACTGGAAGCCGTGGAGGGGGGCCGTGCGGTACGAATTGCAGCCAAGGAGTCCTCGAAGCGTCGCGCCCGGGAGCTGTATCCGGACGTCCAGACCCAGAACGCCCAACAGATGGCTGCATATCGCGAGATGCCGGATGATGAGTTGTTCACGGTGGAGTGGGTGAAGGTTCCGCTACCGGCCTGCGAAATGCCGGGGTACAAAGCGGGCCGAATTACCTGCGAGAACTGTGGAGAAGGGATTAGTTTCGATCGCCACGTAGTGGAGGAAGGTCTGGTGGAAGGCGTCGTATCGCAACGCACCCTCTGCCAACCCTGCGCCGATCCCGAACTCCGCTATTACCAGCCGGTCGATGGCTTGCAATAGACTTTGGACATCGATGGCTCGCGGCTATTTCATCACGTTTGAGGGGCTGGACGGCTCCGGTAAGACCACGCAGCTTCGCCGGCTGGCGGAATGGCTCAGGTCACGAGGACACAAAGTCATCACGTTACGACAGCCTGGCTCGACTGAACTGGGAGACCGGCTCAGAGCTGTGCTTCTCGACTCCCGTTCCGAGACGGCCCTAGGTCCTCTGAATCCCATGGCGGAGATGGCGCTGATGTTTGCTGACCGGGCTCAAGCGATTGCGGAGATCATTGAGCCGGCGCTGGCGGAAGGAGCGATCGTGCTCTGTGACCGGTTCACGGATTCCACGGAGGCCTATCAGGGGGGCGGCCGCCGGCTTGGAAGCGAGCTGGTACTGCAGCTCCATCGCGCCATCTGCAACAATCTGCAACCAGATCTGACGATTCTGCTGTTGCCATCCCTGACCACGTCGCTGGCCCGTGCACGCAGGCGAAATCAGCGCAATGTTCAAAAGGACGGGACTGATGAGAATCGCTTCGAGCGAGAGCCGGACGAATTCTATGCTCGGATCCATAATGAATATGAGGCAATTGCCGCCCGTGAGCCAGAGCGTGTTCTCGTACTCGGCGAGGCGGAGTCGGAGAGCTCGATTGATGCCGTCGAACTCCGGATCCGCGCCCTGGTAGCCGAACGCGTCCCAACTCTTACTCACCTCTAGCCAATCAACTCTCTCGGCTGGAACTTCGCCCGGAAAGGTTGGCGCAGGCGCCACAAATCGCATCTTAACTAATGGTTCGGGTGTCGACGCGAACTTTCCGCGAATCTTGTGATGCCCTTGGAGGAATCGATGGTGCTCATTATCTTTCTGCTTTTTGTGGCAGTGTTTCTGATTTCCGGCGTGTTCTTGTCTCTGGAAGCGAAGCGCAGGCGAGCAGGACAGGGTGCAATTCACTCAGGGCAAGTGGCGGGTTACCAGCCTCGGATCAGGCGATCCAACCGCGACGAGGATTAATGGGCATCGCCGCCTTTTCGGCGATAGTCCCATAGAGGCGGCCCATCCGTGCGAAAAGTGACTGTCAGGGTTCCCTCATCTCCCTCGTGGAGAACTGGGCCTGAACTGTTCTGGTCCGCTTTCGAGGGTTGGCTCCAGGTGAGCTTCGTGGCACCATTTCCGATCACTTTGAATCTGTAGTGATATTCCTCGCCGGGCTTGAGCTGCTGCACTCCGAAGCTCGCTGACGGATAGTCCAACTCAACCAGTCTGACCGGAGTCTCGCCGCGATTGGAGAGAGTAGCCGTAATCATTGCGGAGTGGCAGCCCGAACTCAGAAGACAACCTGCTACCGCAATTCCGATCCAGAGCGCGCGCATCTTCCACCAGCCTAGCACCTCCCTGTTCTGAGCACCTGCAAGCACCTGCATTGCGGCCTTCATCAGGAGCGGTCGCTGAAATGCGGATTCTGGAACCGGCTGCGTCAGTATTTGCGCGTTTCGATACAATAGCGGGGATGGCAGATCACGAGGCAGGCAAGCCGGCCCTTGGGCAGGCGGCTGCGACGGCCGTGCCGGACGCGTGGCTCAGAACCGAGCTCGCACGGCATCCGGAGCGCCCATATCCCATGGATTTCATCGAGGCACTTTTCACCGACTTCAGCGAGATCCACGGAGATCGGAGCTTCGGCGACGATCCGGCGATGGCCTGCGGAATGGCCTTGTTTCACGAGCGGCCCGTCATGGTGATCGGGAACCTGAAGGGTCGGACATTGAAGGACCGCCTCGCGCGGAAATTCGGTTCGCCCGATCCGGAGGGCTATCGGAAGGCTCTTCGCTGCATGCGGATTGCGGAAAAATTCGGCCGGCCGGTGTTCACGTTTTTGGATCTCGCCGGCGCAAATCCCGGTATCGGAGCCGAGGAGCGCGGACAGGGCGAGGCGATCGCGCGCAACCTGCTTGAGATGTCTCGCCTGCGCGTTCCCACCGTCGCCACCATTACGGGGGAGGGCGGCTCGGGCGGCGCCTTGGCGCTGGCTGTGGCAGATCGCGTCGTGATGATGGAGAACGCAATCTACACCGTCATCTCGCCCGAGGGTTGCGCGTCCATCATGTGGAAAGACGCCGCCAGAAAACAGCAGGCGGCTGCTGCGCTGCGCTACACGGCATTCAATGCTAAAGAGCTTGGCTGTGTTGACGACGTTATCAGCGAGCCCGAAGGCGGCAGCCACAAAGACCCCGCATGCGCCGTACAGATGCTGGATACACGGCTGCAATTCCACTTGGCGCAGCTGGACAGGATGCCACTGAGTGAAATGCTCTCGCGCCGATATGACAAGTTCCGCAACATCGCCCAGTTCTATACCTCTTCGCACACCGCTTCTTCCACGCCTGCATAGACCGGCTGCACCTGCCCGTCTTCGCCTCTGTTGCATCGTCTATTAACATCGAAGAGCGCCCATGCAGCCGATACATCCGCCTACTACAGCGACCCCCCCGCCGCCGTTGCCGTCTGCGGGTGCCTCACTGCAGCATGCCGGGGCTGTTCGTTCCAGATCGCGTTCGGGTCGCATTGCGCTGTTCTTCGCTTGCGTGGCCTGGTACAGGATCGCTGCCGGCCTCGCCTCCAGTTCGGCGAATGGGTTCGCAATCCGGTTCGATCTCGCAGCCTGGCAGCCGCTTATCGAAGCTGTGGCGTTACTGTTTTTGGTTCTGCTCGGGCTCACCATCCTGCGAACTATGGAACGCACCCTCGTTCCGCTCCAGCTGAACCTTGGCCTGCCGTCGAGGCCGACTGCCCGCGAGGAGTGGTCGCTGGGAGCGGCTCTCGGCTGGGCGGTTGCGGCAAGCTCCGCTCTTGTCTTGGTGGTGGCAAAATCGCTCCACATCCAGTTTTGGACCTCGCCTCACGCCTTCGTGGTACTCGGTCTCGGCGCTGTGGCCCTGCTGCTGAGTACTCTTGCCAAGCTGCTTGCTATCTACGGCTACGGTTTTCAGCACCTCATCGAGGCAAGCGGCCCGGTTCGAGCAACTGTTGTCCTGCTGATCCTGGTTGCACTGGATGCAGCGACAACTCCCACGCCGTATGGCACCGCGGATGGCGTGCGAGTGCTGATTGCACTACTGGCGGCCCTGCTGCTCTGCCTTTGCTGGCTCCGCAGCCGTGGACTATGGCTGGGCTGGGGCATGTGGTTCGGCTGGTCGGCCTCCACAGCTCTGCTTTTCGGACTGCCGCTGGGCAGTTTCTCAGAGGGCGCAGTTGTGGATGCGCGTGTATCTGGCCCATTGTGGATTACGGGCGGCTTCTACGGCCCAACTGCCTCCATTCTGCTCGGTTTACTGCTGATTTGTACCATTCCGGTCCTGATCCGTCTGAGCGATGAATATGCCTGGCTGTACACGCGTAAACCGCTCGTTCCCGCGGGGATTCCGGTTGAAATTCCACCGCCGGCTGCGCACGAAACCATCGAACTCCCTCCGGCTCCGCCTCCCTCACTCGTTCAGATTCAGCCGGTTGCGAGCTCTCCTGTAGGGCAAAACGAACCATCCAACTAGCCGCTGTCAAATCCCACCTATGCGACGTTCACCGCATCCCACACCGTAGAAAGCAGACTCGGTCCTCCTTTCTCTTGCAAAACATGCTGGGCAGGGTGCAAGATTCCGGAGTAAGAGGTGTAGGGCCATGTCCCCACGTCCGGCACGTTACTCTTCCGTTCAGGCCATCGCAGTCACGATACTAAGCGCCGGTGCGTTCTGTGCATGGTGCTCTGGCCATGGTCGCGCCCAAGTCTTCGTCGTTGGCGAGAAAAGTGCGACTGCCGATGTCTCAACTGACTTCCGGCCAACACGTGTTCAGCTGCCCACTACGCCGATTACGGAGCGTGGCCGCCGGGAGCTTATTCGGAACCTCGAGGCGGAACAAGGCTTCGCTCACCGTCCGCTTCCTTTAGGCGAGAACATCACCTTGATGGCCAATGGCCAGCTGACTCCCGGTGGCGAACTGTACAAGCAAATGCTCTATAAGAAGGGGCAGGTCGCCGGCCCCGGAGAACGGGTTGCCATCACGGCGGTGCAGGTTAAGCCGGATCGAATCATCCTCGATCTCAATGGCGGACCCCACCTGAAGCATCGCTTCCTGCGGCACATAGAGCTGGGCGATACGCCATTAGCTCCTGACGACGGCGCCCAGGTGAGCGGCTGCCGCGTCACCCTTGTCTTCGAAGGCGGCTTACCGGACGTGAGCGCGCCTGAAGTGAAGGCCCTCCTCGATCCCTTGATCGACTTCGGCGTGAAGACCTCCGTGCAGGCCTATGCCGATACACTACCCGCCTTCCTGAAGGATGCAATCGCCCATCATGACGTACTGGTCGGCATGAATCGGAAGATGGTACTCGCCGCAATGGGACCGCCGCTTTCGAAGACTCGTGAACTTGAGGAAGGCTCTGACGACCGCCATTACGAAGAATGGATTTACGGTCAGGTGCCCCAGACCGTCCGCTTCGTCCGCATTGAGGGCGATCGTGTGACACAGGTCCGCATCGCCGCGCTAGGGCAGCCCATTGCCGTCCACGACCAGGATGAGATGGAGGGATACTTCGGAAATGGAGACCCCGCGGCACGACGAGAGGTCGCCATGGGAGACGTGCCTATTGGCGACGGGGAGGCCGCCAAGGCCTCGAAGCCGACAATTCTCAAGCCCGGAGAAGAGGCTCCTGGGGGCGAGCAGCGTGTGAAACTACCTCCCGCAGATCCCGACTCGGGCGCATCCAACTCGCCGGCGGGCGGAGGGACCGTGCCCGCCCATCCCGAAGACGCGCCTAGCCCTCCGCCGCGATAGACATTCGCAACCTATTGAAATTAGTTGTGTAATGCTCGCTTGGGTCCTGCTCGCATCTAACAGCACGGGCGTCAGAGCGCCAAGGAGATCGAATGAAACGTACTCACTTGCTCTATAAGTTTTCAGTAGCGGCGCTTGCTCCCGTGCTCGCGCTAGCTGTGGGCGCCAGTGCCTATGCCCAGGACCACGATCGCGACAATCACCAGACGGGTCAGCGGGATGACCGCAACTACCAGGGCAACGACAACCAGCGCTCAACCCAGGGCAACTACCAGCAGCGAAATGATGACCACCACTCCAGCCAGGGCAATGCCTATGGCAGAAATGACGACCACCACTACAACCAAGGCAATGGTCACGACAGGGACTTCCATTTCGATAATAGTCATCGCGACCGGTTTGAGCAGCACTATCGGCGTGATGCCGACCGCTGGCGGGATCGTCATGACCGCGCGAGATTCGCCCCCGGCCGGCGAATTCCCACTGGATACCGCATTCAGCCGGTGCCGTACACGTATTACCGTGGCGCACCGCCTCCGCCGCGCGGATACAGGTATGGCTACTATGAGGGCTACGTCGTGGCATACGACCCAACCACCCGAGTGATCGGGGATGTGCTGGATCTAATCGGCGCTGCTGCAAGTAGCCACTGAAAAAGGTTTCGACGCACCAGGGAGCCGCCGCTCGATGGGAGCAGCGGCTCCTTTTTGCTGGATGCGGCGTGAGAAGATAAGCACCATGGAGTCATCCAGTTTCGCAGTCGCCATCATGGCCGCGGGTAAGGGAACGCGGCTCAAGAGCAAGCGCCCTAAGGTACTTCACGAGGTTGGCGGCCGCGCTCTGCTTCTGCATGTGATCTCCGCCGCCGAGACTGTTGCTCCCGCAAAAGAAATCTTTTGCATCATCGGCCATGAAGCGGACCGCGTCCGAGCGGCCGTCGAGGCTACCGGTGTTCAGTTTGTCCTGCAGGCAGACCAGCGGGGTACCGGTCACGCGCTGCAGGTGCTCAAAGCCGAGTTTGAGCTCTCCGGGGTTCCAATACCGAAGCATCTCCTTGTCTTGTCCGGCGATGTCCCGCTTATTCGGCCAGAAACGTTGGCCGAACTCACCCGGTTTCATCTTGCCGAGCAGGCTGCGATGACGATCCTCACCGCCGTGCCTCCAGACCCCACCGGATACGGTCGAGTGCTGCGCATTGCACCTCAGTCCTCCGAGGTAAGTGCAATTGTCGAGCAGAAATCCCTCAGCACTGATCAGCTCAATACACCGGAGATCAACTCGGGCATCTATTGCTTCGAAACCGCTGCCCTATTCAACAGACTCGACCAACTCTCGACCAACAATGCGCATGGTGAGTACTACCTGACCGATGTCGCCGGTCTCCTCGTCGCCGATGGGCAGCGTGTTGTCGCGATTCAGGCGGAGAGCGTCGACGAAGTGCTTGGCGCCAACACGATCGCGGAGATGATGCATCTGGACGCGTTTATGCGTGCCTCCACCAGCCGTCGACTGATGTCGCAGGGAGTTACGATCTTCCGACCGGAGACCTGCATTATCGACTCTCAAGTAGAGGTCGGCGCCGATACCGTGATCGAGCCCTTCACACAACTTCTGGGATCCACCCGCATCGGCTCGGATTGCCGCATCCGTTCCTATTCTGTGATCCAGAACTCGACTCTGGCCGACGACGTCACCATCCGGAACGGCTGCATTCTGGATGGCGCAGAGGTCTCCAATGCTGCTGTCATCGGTCCCTACTCGCACCTGCGGCCTGAGAGCCGCATCGGCGAGGGTGCCCACGTCGGCAACTTCTGCGAGACAAAGAAAACTACGCTAGGACGGGGGGCCAAGGCCAACCACCTCACTTATCTCGGGGATGCGTCAATTGGCGAAGGCACCAACATCGGCGCCGGTGTCATCACCTGCAACTACGACGGCGTGCATAAGCACGTAACTCATATCGGCGACCGATCCTTCATCGGCTCGGATTCCACACTGGTTGCGCCTTTGACCATAGGGTCTGGCGCTTACGTCGCTGCAGGATCATGTATTACGCAGGATGTGCCGGATGACGCGCTTGCTCTGGGGCGCGCCCACCAAGTCACCAAGGAAGCCTGGGCCGCTCGCCGGCGCGGGAGCCAGCCGCCCGCTAAAAAGGCCTGAGAACCGCTTCCTTACCCAGTATCCGGTTCCAGCGTTGCCGTGACAGGCGCTCAGGACTTGTCCACGTGTTCGTGGATGAACTGATTGCGAAACTTTCCATTGGGGTCGAACTCATGCGCCAACGCACGGAAATCGCCGATACACGGATATAGAGTCTGGATCTGATCGACTCCGAGCGTGAACAATTTGCCCCAATGTGGGCGCGCCTGGAAGGGGGCGAGCTTTGCCTCGATCTGAGGCAGAAGCTTCATTACCGGGGCAATCTCGGGCTTCCACGTAAAGTGAATCGCGAGTGAAGGCCGCTGATACGCCATGCTCATCCAGAGGTTGTCTCCGGCGACGGTTCGCAATTCAGTAATGAACAGGTGAGGCGTGATCTGGTCGCGCAGGGTCTCGATCGCTCGGATTGCCTCATAACCATGCTCGAACGGAACGAAGTACTCGCTCTGCAACTCCTGCCCGCTCGAAGGGGTGAAGTTCATCTTGAAGTGAGGCAGCCTCTCGTACCAGGGACCGGGCGAGTTGAGCTGGTCCGTGCATGCCTCCGCAGGATGATCCGGGATAGGATGCAGCTTCGTTGAAGCCAGCTTGGAACTGTAGAAATTCGGCAGC
>JAICMT010000320.1 GCA_025929125.1 Acidobacteriaceae bacterium
CGCCGACCTCGACGCCGCTCTCGCCGCGCTGGAGCGGGTCGGCAAGCGGCTGCGGCTGGTGTAGGGCGCTGACGACTGATACACGCACGAAGCGCGTCGGCCCACCGGGTCGCAGGTTGAAGCGACGGTAGTGCGATAGGGTTGGAATCCGCCTGGCGGCTGAAGCCGCGGCTACGAAGGCGCAAAGTCGCCCTTCGGCGACTCGTGCCATAATCCGGGCAGCCGAAAGGCGGATGCTTGGTCCCGACGGGCTGCCGTTAGGCGGCAAGCAGTCGGACGAGCGTCATCATAAATGCGAATAGCTCCGCCGCGGCTACGCGGAGAACAGCAGGTTGGTGCCGCGTTCGCATGCCAGGAAGAGATATGGTCGCGCGGCGAACCAGATATCTGTTAGCGTCCAGCGACAGCGCGACGCATGCGATTCCCGCAATCAGCCATCGGTACTTCCACGGCGCTGGCGGATCCATATAGAAGACAGGAGCATTGGTCCAGAGTCCGAGGGCAAGATAGAACGCGGCACACTGGCCGATGATGAACAGGGCGACGACCGCGACATCCATTACGGAGCAGTATCGCTGGTTCATGACGGTTTCGCTCACCTATGGTAACTACTCAGCCTATCCGCATTGAACTCTTGGCGGGTGCTGAGCGTTTGTGCTGTTATGATTACACGCGAAGAGTTCCAGGTCATCTACGACGCCGGCCCGGATGCGGTCTACGCACTGGTTTGCCAGATGCAGACGCAGATTGACGCCCTGACTGCGCGCGTGCGAGAGTTAGAAGCGCGTCTGAACAAAGACAGCCACAATAGCAGCAAGCCGCCTTCCAGCGATGGACTGAAGAAGCCCAGCGTCAAAAGGCCACAGCCCAGGAGCTTGCGCCAGAAGACCAACCGTTCCTCGGGCGCGCAGCCGGGACACCCGGGCCGCACGCTCTGTCAGGTGCATAAGCCGGATCGTGTCGTGCCGCATCGTCCCACGGTCTGCGCGGCCTGCGGAAGCTCACTCGTTCCGTCCGAAGGCGCTCCGGAAGCTTTGCAGAAAGCTCTCGAAGTCGGGTGTGAGCGTCGGCAGGTGTTCGATCTGCCTCCCATGCGCCTCGTCGTGACGGAGCATCAGGCCATCGAGTGCGAGTGTCCGCACTGCCATGCCTGCACAAAAGGAGCGTTCCCTCCCGGCGTCACGGAACCGGCGCAGTACGGTCCAGACATTCTGGCGCTTGGCGTCTATCTCACCCAATACCAACTGCTGCCCTTTTCTCGTGCCGAGCAACTCCTTTCGGATCTGTTCGGTCCATCAGGTCCGGTGGGTCCATCAGGTCCGGTGGGTCCATCAGGTCAAGCGTGTCAGGCGCCCTGCGAAGGCACACTCGCCTCCGCGCTCGCCACCTGTCACCAGAAGCTCGCGCCAATCGAGGCGGCCATCAAGAGAGCGGTTACCCAAGCGCGGGTTGGTTGGTTCGACGAAACGGGCATTCGGGTCCGCAAGTGCTTGCATTGGCTGCACGTGGCGAGCACCGAAACGCTCACCTATTATGCCCACCATGCCAAGCGTGGTCGGCAAGCCTTCTCGGAAATCGGCGTGCTGCCCCACTTTGCCGGCGTGAGCGTGCATGACGCTCTGGCCTCCTACCATGACGAGAGCTATCCTTGCCAGCACGCCCTGTGCAATGCCCACCTGCTGCGCGAGCTGACCGGCCTGTGGGAGAGCGCTCACCAGACTTGGACGCAGCGGATGATGAGCCTCCTGCGCCTGCTCAAACACGCAAAGGACGAGGCCAAAGCGTCCGGACGCGACGCGCTGGATGCAGCGGTCCTCGACCGTTATCTTCAGCTTTACCGGCGCATTGTCAAGCGCGGACTCCAGCAGAACCCCCGACCGGAGGCGACCGACAAACAAGGCAAGCGCAAACGCGGCCGGCCGAAAAGAGGTCCGGCTCGCAGTCTGCTGGAGCGACTACAGACCAGGGAAGCTGCCATACTCCGGTTCGCCTTCGATTTCGCGGTTCCGTTCGATAACAACCTGGCCGAGCGTGACCTCAGGATGGCCAAGGTGCGCATGAAGATCTCCGGCTGCTTCAGAAGCGAAACCGGAGCCGACCACTTCTGCCGCATTCGCGGCTACATCTCGACACTCCGAAAGCAGGGACAGGATGTGCTGGCCGCTCTCCGCTCCACCTTTGCCGGAGAACTCATCTGGCCATCACTCCAACCCGGCTGAGTAGTTACCACCTATGCGCGCACAACGGGCAACGAACACACCGGAGCCGAATGAGCAACGTGGAAACGGTCGCCGGGTAGTACTGGCCATGCTCCTCTTCGTCGGAGTACCCCTGCTGCTGCTTATCGCGGCAGCTATCGCCATGTACCGCCTCGGGCTGATCGGAGCCCCCGGCTGCTGCTGATCCGCGTCTTCATGACCTCAGTGAGATGAGGTGACTTCGCCGCACCCAGATCCGAACCGCGTCGGGCTGTGCGTACGCACTCAAGAACGAAACCCGCCTCCGGCGGTTCGGCGCGGAAGCGGGTTTGTCGCTGTGGCGCGGGCGCACTCGATTACGCGCCATGTGGCTCAATACTGCGGCACGGTCGGGTCTATCTCCTCGGACCAGGCGAGGATGCCGCCCATCGTTGCAACCATTAGGACGCCGCTTCGACCAGGTAGTCGCTCAATGTCCGCAAGAGCAGCGCATGTCGTTCTGGCGAGATCGCCCCGATGGAACCGAGTACCTGGTTGCGTGGTAGCACCGTCAGAAAGCCGAGCCGTATGACCGACTCCACCTTCAGGCCGCTCCCTGCGAAATCCGAATCGGCCGGCCCAATGCGCTGGTCGAAACCCGCGACCTCCTGGTGAAGCTGCGAGCTGACGCCGCAAACGAGGAAGTCACGATAGCGCGGCATTTCACGCAGGATGATGGCTGGCCGGTTCTTCACCGACCCGTCTGCCTGTGGTATCGGCGCGAGGACGACATCACCCTCCTGCATAGTCGGGGTTCGCCTCCCGCACCTGTTCGGGGCCGTAGGTCGGCTCGTCGTCTCCGTAGGCATGACTCAGCTCGCGTGCGGACAGGGCGTACCAGCCGTCGCGCTCCGCGTCCTCGTCGCGGGGCCGGCTAGTGACCATCAGCATCGTGGCGCGCTCCAGCGCGATCGGCTCGTCGAGCCGTATTCGCGCGCCATCGAAGTGAGAGGGGACGGTTATAAGGGCCATGAACG
>JAICMT010000419.1 GCA_025929125.1 Acidobacteriaceae bacterium
CACCCACGGGATGCGCTGCCGCGCGTACACCAGCAGCTCCGTAATGCGCTCCGTTGCAATGCGGCAGTTCTTGTTCATCGCATCTCGCCCTTCATCGGTAATCGATTCGATCCCGCACTCGAACGAGACGCAGTGTGCCCGTGCCAGCAGGTCCAGTCCCGGCTCGTCCCACAGATCGATTCGCGTCTGGAACCCGATCGAGACCGGCCGCTTCGCCACCTCTTCCAGCAGCACGCGCACAGTCTTTCCCACGCCGAAGATCTCATCGATGAAGTAGATGTAGTCCACCCCGCGCGCAATCAGCTGGTCGATCTCAGCCAGCACCGCATCCAGCCTGCGCTCGCGATACTTGTTGCGGAACAGCGTCTTGTTGCAGAAGGTGCAGGCATACGGACATCCGCGCGCAAACTCGACCTCCGCCCCATGCTTCAGGTGCTCGGCGCCATTTCCGGGGAAGATATGATGCAGGTGCCAGTGCCGCTCCACCGGATAATCCGAGTAGTCCAGCGTCGGAACCGCCTGCATATCCACCACGCCCAGTCCGGGCGCGCTTTTGATTGCTCCGGTAGACCGGTCGCGCCAGCAGCAGCCTGCGATCATCTCCCACGGCGTCGAGGCAAGCTGCGGCAGCGTCTGGTCGGGCTCGCCGCGCAGCACAATGTCGGCTCCGGTCTTCTCCAGTGTGGCGCGTGGTGTCACCGAACCATGAGGGCCGATTGCCACGACCGTGCTCCGCGGGCCCAGCGCCGAAATCCACTGCATGGGAACGCGCAGCTCCGGCTGCGGGCATCGCCAGAACAGATAGGAGGGTGCGGTCGGTATCACCAGAAAGTCTTCACCGAATCCGTTCAGCCGCGTCTCCGCCTGCTCGGGCGTCAGGTCTTCCATAAAGGCGTCCACCAGCAGCACCTCGTGCCCGGCCGCCCGCAGCATCTCGCGAGCGCTCAGCAGCTCCAGCGGAAAGTGCGGTTCCGGGCAGCCGAAGTACGTCGATCCCTGGAAGCTCCATTTCGGATTCAGCAGTGCGTATCTCACGCGACCTCCCGCTCCAGCGCCGCGGACGGCTGCAAGTACGCGGCCCTCGCCGCGCTCTCCCCGCTGATCGCCTCCCGATGCTGATGCCAGAACTGCTCAATGTCCTCGAGGATGGCGTCGATTGACCGCCGCGCCTTCCATCCTGCCTGCGATTCCAGCTTGTGTGTATCGCTGATGTAGAGTGGCTGATCGCCCGGGCGCACCGCCGTGTAATCCAGGCGCAGCGGCATGCCCGTCCGGCGCTCGCACTCGCGCAGCAGCTCCACCACGGAAACCGCCCGCGACATGCCGCCGCCCAGGTTGTACACCTGCCCCCGAGTCCGCTTGCGTGCGGCGCGCACTGCCATCATGGCGTCGATCAGGTCATGCACGTGCAGCACATCGCGTACCTGGAATCCGTCGCCGCACACCGTAATGGTGCGGCCCTCCAGCACTGAATAAAGAAAGTGCGCCACCCAGCCCTGGTCTTCGTTGCCAAACTGTCTCGGCCCGGCAATGCACGACATCCGGAACACCACCGTGTCCAGCCCGTAAATACGCGCGTAGTCCCGCACATACTGGTCCGCTGCGCCCTTCGAGCAGCCATACGGCGAGTGGAAGTCGAGCAGCTCGCCCTCATCGACTCCACTAAACTTCGTGGACTGCGCCACGTAGCGGGTCCCCCGCACCTTCACCGGCACGCCTTCCAGTGAGCCGTACACCTTATTGGTGGAGGTGAATAGCACAAACGGTTGGCGGCCGGAGGCGCGCGCGGCCTCCAGCACGTGGAAGGTACCCATCGCGTTGATCTCAAAATCGGTGCGCGGATCGGTCACCGATGTGGTCACTGCCACCTGGGCCGCCAAGTGGTAGATCTCCGATACATCCCGCGCCGCTCGCCGCACCGCCGCCGCATCCCTCACGTCGGCTTCCAGAATCTCCAGCCGTGTGCGATCGGCTTTGCTGCGCAGCCAGTCCAAGTTGCGCCGTACTCCGCGCCGCGAGAGATTGTCGAAGATACGCACCCGTGTCCCCGCCTCCTCCAGCAGTCGCTCGGCCAGATTGGAGCCGATAAATCCAGCGCCCCCGGTAATCAGGACCGTTTTCGCACTGTCTGCTGCCATCCTCTGCCACCCTCCGAACTTCACCTGCCACACGCCTCGCGGAACCTCTCTAGATCGCTCAGGCAGTCAATCCGTAAGCGGTCAATTCCTTCAGCATCGTTTCGGCCTTGTCTTCTGCTTGCTGGTTGCGCAGCCAATCGGCCAGCTCGCGGAATCCTTCTTCGTGCGTCACCTGCGGCTCGTAGCCCAGCAGCCGCCGCGCTTTGGAAATATCGGCATAGCAGTGCCGGATGTCCCCGGCGCGAAACTTCTGCGTGATCACCGGGGCCACCTTGCGGCCTAGCGCCTTGGCCAGCAGTTCGGCCACCTGCGTAATCGTGACCGGCTTCCCGCAGCCGACGTTGATCACCTCGCCATTCGACTCCGGCCGCTCCATCGC
>JAICMT010000041.1 GCA_025929125.1 Acidobacteriaceae bacterium
AAGACATCACGGATAAGACTGCGACGCCGAACCAGAATCCCCCGGCTCCCTCGCATTAGCAGTTAGCAACACCCCAACCATCGCACTCGGAGTGCCTGATCCTATTGCGCACGGCGTTCAGGCCGCGGGTTCCGATTCGAAGTACAGATAGCGGCGCCAGCTTGGGTCCGCTGAGCCGATCATCCGCATGATGTGGCGCGAGGTATGCAGGCTGAAGGAGCGCGGCTCGCGCTGCAACTTCATGTCCGTCAGCTCACTCAGCAGCTGATTACCCTTTCGCCGATTGCAATCATGACAGCACGCCACCAGATTTTCCCAGGTTGAAAGGCCTCCGCGCGATCGTGGGATCACGTGATCGAGCGTGAGCTCAGCCGCGGTCAGCACGATCCCGCAATACTGGCAGGCGTTGCGGTCGCGCAGCAGGATGTTTTTGCGCGAGAGAGCGCGCGTCTGGTGCGGGATTCTCCTGTACTCCAGCAAACGGATTACGCTTGGCATTGCCACGTTCATGCGGGCCGCGTGCAGTACCGCGCCCTGCTCCTCCTCGGTACGGGCCACACCCTTCAACACCAGCACGAGCGCCCGGCGCGCTCCGCAGATATTGATCGGCTCATACGAGGCATTCAGCACCAGCACCGGAGTTTGCATGGCCGGCTGGCGAAACACGCCGATACGCAGCTCGCGATCGCTGGTAAGACGCTGTGACCCATGACCGGCGTGCCGATTCCCGTTTCCCCGCTGCTTCCGCATCTTATTGTGCTGCGCCGCTTGCATTCGTTCCATCCCTCCCGTTCCGGATCGACTCTCAGTTGGACTCTTCCTGCTCTGTTTGTATCCCCTGAACTCCCGCGGACCACATCGCGACCTGTGGCATCTGCGCCCGTGCCAGTGTGGCCACCCATACCTTGGCCGCCCCGGCGCGCCGGAGCGCCTTCGCGCACTCGCGAGCGGTGGCACCTGTGGTGTAGATGTCGTCTATCAGCAGCACCTCGCATCCGGGCCTTAGGTTGGTGCGATCCACTTCGAAGGCTCCGCGGACGTTGCCGCGCCGCGCCGGGGGGTTCAACTCGAACTGGCTGCGCGTATCCCGGCGACGGCTCAACGCCCCAGAAACGCAATGCAGCCTCCACTCCGGCGCGCGCAGCTGCAGCTCTTTGACCGCCGCCCTGGCCAGCAGCTCCGACTGGTTGTAACCCCGCTGGCGCTGCTTGCTTGCAAACAGCGGAACCGCCACTACCTCCAGCTCCGCGCCGGCCTCGGTGCGAAATGCAAGAATCGCGTCTGCCAGCAAGCCACCAAGTAGTCGTGTCAACCCGGACATCCGCTCATACTTCAGCAGATGGATCATTTCGCGCAGCTCGCCTTCGTAGACCGCGTAGGCGACCGCCTGCTCGAACTGCGGAGGCGAGGCCTTACAGAAGCGGCATAGCAGGCCCTCGGTGAGCCGGTGCGACGCGAACCGGGCGCTCTCCAAGTCGATGTCCAGCGCCTCACCGCAGCAGCGACATAGCACGCCTGTCTGCGGCAGAACCGCGGACCGGCAGCTATCGCAGACTGGAAGCAGGGAGGATCGAAGAAGGGGGGCCGAGCAGATCCGGCAGTCCGACGGGAAAACCGTCGCGACAACATCGTCCAGAACAGAGTGGAAGCCTGTGCGGCGCGCGAGCTTCAGCAGCAGCCGAACCGCAGCGCTACGTTCCCCATCCAGTCCTGTTCCGCGACCGGGTGGGGCACCACAGGGAACCTCGAGCGTACTCTCGTTCAGACATTCGCTGAAGATGCACCTCGCTACCTCGGCGCACCAGGCCCGTCCGGCCGCGCCGATGCCTGAAGTATAAAACGTTGGTCAACTGCTCGTCAGCAGGAATATGCGTTATGGCGTCTGGTGGCCTCCGAAAGCGCACCACCGCTGATACACTCCCAACCAGTCGGTCACATCCGCTTCATGGAGCCTCCGAACGCATGGCCACTGCCGCCCCGCCGAAGCCGTCATTCAAGCCATTCGTTCCCGCCGGGGAAACCCGCCCAGAGCTTACCTTCCGGGCGCTTCTGCTGGGCGCGCTCTTCGGCGTGCTCTTCGGCGCGGTCACCGTTTATGTCGGCCTGCGCGCAGGACTTACCGTAGCGGCCAGCATTCCGATCTCTGTCCTGTCGATCTCCATCCTGCGCGCCTTCGGCCGCGCCAGCATCCTTGAAAACAATATCGTCCAGACCACCGGAAACGCCGGCCAGTCCATCGCCTCAGGCGTCATCTTCACGTTGCCGGCGCTCATCTTCCTCGGCTTCGACCTCGAGTCCAGCCGGATCTTCGCGCTTGCGCTGTTCGGCGGATGGCTGGGGGTGCTGTTCATGATTCCGCTCCGCCGGCAGTTGATCGTCGAAGAGCACGGAACACTGGTTTATCCGGAGGGCACTGCCTGCGCAGACGTTCTGATAGCGGGAGAGCGCGGCGGCAGCTTCGCCTCACGCGTGTTTCTCGGCCTCGGCCTCGGCGGCCTCTACACCCTGTTCCAGAACGACAACCTCTTTGGCCTTTGGCCCGCGACGCCAACCAAAGACTTCGACATCGGCCCGCAGCACCTGCTGAAAGGCGGAAGCATCCGCGCCGACTGCACACCGGAGTACCTTGGAGTCGGCTACATCATAGGCATGCGCGTCGCTGCGGTGATGCTGGCGGGAGGCGTCTTTTCCTGGCTGGTGCTGATGCCGGCTATCTACTTCTTCGGCTCGCATCTCGCCACTCCGCTCTATCCCGGCACCGTGCCTATCTCGCAGATGGCGCCCTCCGACATGTGGCGCACCTACGTTCGCCCGATGGGCGCGGGCGCCGTGGCCTGCTCCGGCCTCATCACGCTCATACGAACGCTGCCGACGATCGTCAGCGCGCTGACCCAGGGGCTGCGCAAAGGCGCAGTGAAGATCGCGGATGCTCAGCGCTCGCGCCTCGAGCAGGACTTGCCGCCCACGGTAGTGGTCGGCGGCAGCGTGGTTTTGATCGTGCTGATGTTTCTGTTCCTCCAGTTCAAGCCGGTGCCCGGCGCGCAGGTGGGAGCTCTTGCCAACCTCGCGGCCTCGCTGCTGGTTGTCGTCTTCGGATTCCTGTTTGTCACGGTTTCGGCCCGCATCGTGGGGATCGTAGGCTCGTCCGCATCGCCGGTTTCGGGCATGACGATCGCCACGCTGATGGCCACGGCAGCCATCTTTCTGGTCAAAGGCTGGACAGCGCCGGCCTTTGGCGCACTCGCCATTACGGTGGGAGGCATCGTCTGCATCGCGGCCTCGAACGCCGGCGACACCAGTCAGGACTTGAAGACCGGTTACCTGATCGGCGCCACGCCTTGGAAGCAGCAGGTCGCCCTCATCTTCGGCGTGATGGTGTGCATCTTCTCCATCGGTGCCACGCTGAACGCAATGAACCGTGGTCTGGAGCAGTTCCAGCGGCTACCGCAGCCGATTCCTTTCTCGCTGGCACAGCTTCCGGATGGCGTGCAGAACCAGGGTCAGTTCACCCGCGACCGAATCTCGCTCACAAGCCATGACAATACTGCCGCCCACGAAGAGCTTGGCAACGCCCGGCGGTACATCCTGCTGAACGCCATCGGCTCCGGCACCCTTCAAGACGGCAAATATCTCTACAATCCCTCGACCGGCAAGATCGAAGTTCAGTGGATCCAAGGCATCGGCAGCGAAAAGGCGGCTGCGCCGCAGGGCCGGCTGATGGCGACCGTGATCAACGGCATTCTCTCTCGAAAGCTACCCTGGACGCTGGTTCTGCTGGGTGTCGCGCTCGTGATCCTAGTGGAGCTGCTGGGCGTACGCTCGCTTACCTTCGCGGTCGGAGCTTACCTTTCGATCGCAACGACGCTGGCGATCTTCATCGGCGGCGTTATGCGCTGGATGGTTGACCGCGCTGTTCAGCGAGAACACGAACGCGCGTGGCTGGCCGAAAATCCCGACGTGATCGATCCCGAAACCGGTCTGCCGGCCGCCCACTCGGTTACGCCGCCGCTGGATACAGAGAGCGACGTATCGCCGGGAAGTCTCTACGCCTCCGGCCTGATCGCGGCAGGCGGTATTGTGGGCCTGCTGGGAGTCTGTGCCCGGCTTGCCGAGGGCGTCTCCGAATCGCGCGGCGGCCACTGGAAGCTCTTCCGCTTCCCCTCCGACGCTGCTCAAAATCCGATGTACCACGACTGGATTGGGGTCGTGATGTTTGCGCTGCTGGCCTTCAGTCTTTACTACTTCGCGAGAAAGCCGTTGGACCAGCCGAAGAAGTAGCTAGCGCAGAAGGTCTTCGAGCGCGGCCGAGAGCTCCGTCTTCTCATCGCGATACTTCACAATCACGGGCGTGTAGACGCTGAGGCCCATCTCCTTCCCGTAGCCACGGGTGACCGCGCGCGATCCGGGCACCACCACCGCACGCTCGGGAATGATCAGCGGCATCTCCGGTGTGGCCTTGAGGATAGTGCCGTGCACCACGTCGTACACCGGGGTTCCGCGAGTGAGGACGGTACCGGCAGCCAGCACAGCACCTTTGCGGACGATGGTGCCCTCGTAGACGCCGGTATTGCCTCCGATCAGCGCATCGTCCTCGATTATGACGGGGCTGGCGTTCACCGGCTCCAGCACACCGCCGATCTGCGCCGCGGCGGAGAGGTGTACGCGCTTGCCAATCTGAGCACATGAGCCGACCAGCGCATGGGAATCGACCATCGTACCCTCGTCCACATACGCGCCCACGTTTACATATGCGGGCGGCATCATCACGACGCCCTGTGCAAGATACGCGCCAGCGCGCACCGAGCTTCCACCCGGCACGATCCGAACGCCATCCTGGGGCGAAAAGTGCCGCGCCGGGTAGGTGGCCTTGTCGATGAACGAGAGCGCCGTCTTTCCGCCCGGGCCGGCTCCGCTCATCTCCTCCAACACGCCCAGACGGAAGCCCAGCAGGATGCCGCGCTTCACCCAGGCATTCACGCGCCAGCCAGTTGCGGCGGCTGCATCGGGCTCGGCGGAGCGCAGCGTGCCTGCTTCCAGCGCCGAACGCAATTCGAGAAAGTCATTCATCGCCGCGCGATCGCCGACCGCCGCGGTTCCTGCGGCGAAGTGCCGCTCGATCCGTGCTTCCAAAGTCTCCGTTGTCATGGTCAGCTTTGATTCTATCCGGGCGATCATTCGAAGCGCAGCAGCACCCCAACCGCGGCGAGGGCATCCGGTCCAGGGTGGATCGCCCGCAAGCCTCAAACCGGCACGGCCTTGCTGGCTTCAAGAGCTTCCTCACTCGCAAGCAGAAGATCGCGCAGGCGGCGCCGGTCGATCTTTCCCGTCAGACCTTTCGGTAGCACGTCCATGAATTCGATTTTCACCGGCACCTTGTAGTCGGAGAGAAGGGTGCGAGTGAAGGCCAGCAATTCATCGGCGCTGGCCTCCTGCCCTTCGCGCAGGGACAGGAAGGCGACCGGCACCTCGCCGAAGACGGCATCGGGCATACCTACCACTCCGGATTCGAGAACGGCAGGATGCCGGTAGAACGCCTCTTCGACTTCCTGAGGAGAGATGTTGCATCCGCCGCGGATGATGATCTGCTTGAGGCGCCCCTTGAACCAGTGATAACCATCTGCATCTGCCGAGGCCAGGTCGCCTGTGTGCAGCCAGCCACCCGCAAACAATTCCGCAGTCGCTTTAGGGTTCTGCCAGTATCCGGAACAGCTTGCGGGGCTTCGGACTACCAGCTCACCCACTTCGCCTGGTGCCATGGCTTCGCCGTTCGCATCGAGGATGCAAATGATGGCATTGGCTCCAGGGCCCAGGGAACCGACTCTTGCAGCGCCTTTTGTGTTGATGGCGATGGGCAACAGCTCGGTCATGGCGTAGCCCTCCAGCACTTCAGCGTGGAACAGATCCGATGCCCGCTGCTGCAGCGACAGGGGCACCATGTCGCCGCCGATCAGGAAGGCGCGTACGCTCTGCACGTTGCGGGGATGCGCAGCCTGTTCTTCCACCAACTGCTGGAGCAGCGCAGGCAGCAGGAACATGAAGGTGCAGCCATGCTGCTCGATTGCTTCCAGCGCCGCCGCAGGCTGGAAGGTACCGAGCAACACGATTGTGGCTCCATGGATCAACGCCGGCAGTAGAACCACCCCCAAACCTCCAATGTGCGAGATCTGAGTCGCGCAAAGTACAGTGTCGCCGGGATCGACACTATTGCGGGCGAGCTCGGCCGCCCCCTCATACAGCGTGCGCTGGGAGTGAATCACGCCCTTGGGCTGCGCTGTGGTTCCGGATGTGTAAAGCAGGATCGCGGGAGCATCCGGATTGCACTCGGGACCAGCGAACGACGCAGACGTGAACGAGGGCAATTCGGTCACGACCTCAATTGTGGTGACCAGCCCGGCAAACGCTGGCTCGCTGAAACAGAGCCGCGCGCCGGAGTGATCCAAAACGTAGGCGATCTCCGCTGCCTTCAATCGTGGATTGATGGGGACAGCGATCAGGCCGGCACGGAAGCCCGCGAACATCAGCACAACCAGCTCGATGGAATTGTGGCGGTGCAATGCGATGCGATCGCCCGGTTTGAGCCCGCGGTCGAGCAGCCACTGGGCTATGCCGTCCATAGCGTGAACCAGTTCTTGGTAGGTAAGTGTGGTCTGGCCAGCGATCAGGGCCGCCTTCGCTGGTTCCGTTCGTGCATGCTGCTCCAACAGCTCAGGAAACATGGGGCACATTCTAGGCACAACGAAGCCGGCGGGCAATGACGATTTTAATGCCGGAGAAAATCTTTGGGCCGTACGGCTTCACACCCCCTGAACTTCGCTGCTGACTTGGTGACCCGCGCGTCCCTGCGAGCCTGCGGCGCCCTGTAGCTGATACTATGGCCCGCGAACCGTAGGAGACATGCTGGATGGAGCGCCGTAATTTTCTTAAGTCCCTGGCCGCGACGGCCGCCATTGCTGCCGCCGCACCTCGTCGCAGCTTTGCGGCATTGCCGAATATGAAGATCACCCGCATCCGCGTGTACAGCCCTCCGAAGGGCTTTCTGCAGGTGAATCAGATCTTCAATCAGAGCTACAACGTGGTCACGATCGAGACCGATAAAGGAATTACCGGGATCGGCGAGGGCGGCTCGCCAGAGTTGATAGCACCGTGCGCCAGTCGGCTGATCGGACGCGACCCGCAGCTGATCGAGCACCTGTGGCAGGACATGAACCGCGCCTACTTCTATCCCGCCGGGCGCGAACGGACGGACGGCATCGGCGCCGTTGATCTTGCACTGTGGGATATCCACGGCAAAGCGCTCGGGGTGCCTGTGCACCAGCTTCTCGGCGGGACCGTGCGCAAGTATTGCGATTGCTACAACACGGCGGGCATGATTCCGGGAGTGACGCGGGAAAGCACCATGAAGGACCGCGCACGCCTGACAATAGCGGCCGGGTACCGCGTGTTCCGCTTCGATGCACTCTCGGTTCCGGTAAACACCACCTATGACACGCGCGAGCGCCTCAACCGCCTTCATGACTACTGCGCGGAAGCGCGCGAAGGCGTGGGGAAGGACGGCAATTGGGCCATCGATTTCCATCAGCGCTTCGACCTCTCCGATGCAATCCGCGGCTGCAACCTGATCGAAGACCTCGCGCCTCTCTACGTCGAGGACCCAGTCCGCACCGAGGCCTTCCAGCAGGACCTGCCGATTCTGCGCCAGAAGGTAAACGTTCCAATCGCAGCGGGAGAAGAGTGGGGCAATCGTTGGGAGTTCAACTCGCTGGTCGAAAACCACACCATCGACTATCTGCGTGCGACGCTGCCCAACATAGGTGGCATTACCGAGATGCTGAAGGTAATGGCGATGTGCGAGACCCACTTTGTCGGGATGGTGCCGCACTTCACCGGGCCGATTGCCACGGCCGCGCTCGTGAACGTGCTGAGCACGTTCTCCGGGCCAGTGCTGATGGAGTACAACTACCAGGGCCGCGAGCTGCCGCACCTGCCGAAATGCCTCGACTTCAAGGAAGGCAAGCTGTATCCAAACGATCGCCCGGGTCTGGGAGTGGAGTTGGATACCAAGCCACTTACCCAGATCGCAGAGTTCACCCAACCGGACTTCCAGCGCGGGCAGCTGTACTATCGGCCCGACGGCTCAATTACGAACTGGTGATGGAGCCGGTGCGATCTGGCGGAACTTAAAGGTGCGGCTCAGGCCTCAGGCACTCCGGCTTGGTCGACCAGGGCGCGCAGCTTCTCCCGCGTGGTGGAAGTGACCGGAACCATCGGCAGCCGGAGGTTCTCCTCAAGCAGGCCGAGCATCTTCATGGTCGCCTTGATCGGCGCCGGACTGGGCTCAGAGAAGTGGGCCTGCATCAGCCGGAAGAATCTGCGATTCAGCCCGCGTGCGGTCTCCCAATCGCCGGCGAGCGCTGCTGCCACCATGCGCGACATCTCACTCGGAATGAGATTGGACGCGACCGAGACCACGCCGGCTCCGCCGAGCGCGATGACGGGCAGAGCGAGACTGTCGTCGCCCGCAAGGACTTTGAAACCGGCGGGCACCTGGGTGAGCAGGTCGGTGATCTGGGTGATGAGGCCGCTGGATTCCTTGATGCCGATCACATTCGGGAGAGCGGCGAGGCGCAGCACCGTCGCGGGCTCCAGGTTGGCTCCGGTACGGCCGGGGATGTTGTAGAGGAGCACCGGCAGCGCGGTGGCCTCTGCGATGGCGCGGAAGTGCTGATACTGGCCCTCCTGCCCGGGACGGTTGTAGTACGGGCTGGCGGTGAGGATGCCCGTGAGCCCGGGAACGGAGCCGAGCTTCTTCGTCCGCGCAACGGCTTCTGCAGTGGAGTTGTGAGTGCAGCCGCCAAATACAGGCACACGCCCGGCCGCAGTCCGAACGGTTAGCTCCACGACACGGAGCCACTCTGCTTCCGTTAGCGTGGAGGCTTCGCCTGTGGTCCCGCAGGGGACGATAAAGTTGACGCCGGATTCAATCTGCCAGTTCACCAGGCGC
>JAICMT010000468.1 GCA_025929125.1 Acidobacteriaceae bacterium
TACGGCAGTGAACAGGCGGTGAAAGAGAAGGGGCTGCTACGGTCGGAGGGCAAGGATTACACCGTCAAAGATGGCGACATCCTGTTCTTCAAGTTCAACGTGTAAGTACCTGAGGACAATCTTGCCGCGAATCTTCTCCGGCCATCAGCAGCACCACGGCCACTCCTAAAAATAGCGCCGCGCCTTCCACCGATTCTGAATTCGCGTGCAGCCGGTCGAAGTGCGCGCGAATCGGATTATCGGGAGCCAGCGCATTAATATCGCCGTTTGCTGCTGTCCGATCGCGCTCCATGGCAGGAACGATCGATCGCTGCACATACAGCACTGCGGCAAACATCACGATCGCCAGTGGTAACTCCACCACCAGAAGCTTGCGAGTATTCGGGGAACTGCGTTTCCACAACAGCAGACTGCACAGGATAAACAGCATGCTGGTCGCATACCCGATGGAGTTGATTCCACCAATACTTTCGCCGATCAAGAGCGCAAACTGCTGGGTGATACCCATCACACGCGCCGCGGTTGGCGCCTCCACAAACGCGAAAAAGGCCAGTCCCCCGACCCATACGACCATACTGAGAAGCCGAACTGCGCGCAGTACATAGCCCATCGACTTACCTAAACCAGATCCCGCCCGATCAGGCGGCGAATCCGCTCACGTGTTGGCGGATGTGTCGAGAACAGGTTGCCAAATCCGCCGCCCAGCAAAGGAGCGACGATGAACAGATGTGCGGTTGAAGGAGATGCCTGCAGCGGCAGGCGCTTGGAGTAGTTCTCCAGCTTTTGGAGCGCACTTGCCAGTGCATACGGATTACCCGTCGTGTGGGCGCCGGTCGAATCGGCTTCGTACTCACGAGATCGCGAGACTGCAAGCTGAATCAGTGTGGCCGCGATCGGCGCGACGATAATCATCAATAGCGCACCCAGCCCTCCACCTTCGCGGTCGCGACTGTCCCGTCCGCCAAAGCCGCCAAACAGCGAGGCCCAATAGCCCATCCTGGCGATCATGGTGATTGCTCCGGCAAGAGTCGCGGCGATCGAGCTGGTAAGGATATCGCGGTTCTTCACATGGCCGAGTTCGTGGGCCAGCACGCCCTCCAACTCCTCGTCGGTCAGCAACTCCAGAATGCCGTGAGTCACCGCAACCGAAGCATGCTGCGGATTGCGGCCTGTGGCAAACGCATTGGGCGACTCGGTCGGCAGCACGTAGATCTTTGGCATCGGCAGACCCTCCTTGGCTGCCAACCGCTCCACCACCTCATAGGCCCGTGGAAGCTGCTCTCGTGTCACCGGCTGCGCTCGATACATGGCAAGCGCAATCTTGTCGGAGAAGAAATAAGCGGTAAAGTTCATCGCCACCGAGAGCACGAAGGCGAGAATCATACCTCTCTCACCGCCGACGCGCTCTCCCACAAGCACCAGCACCAGCATCAATCCAACCAGCAGCAACGTAGACTTCAGCGTGTTCATCGCGTTCTTTCACCGTCTGAATCGGGCTCTCTATGCGGGTCGGAAGCCTTCGGCTTACCTCTGAAAACCAGAGCCGCCCAATATCAGCCTTCTTGATCATTAGACGCCGTCGGTGCCGCTTCGATGCGGCCAAGTGCTCGCCGCAACATCACATCGAACGCCGCCTTATGCTCAACGTACTCTGCTGCCGTGATTCGTCCGGCAATTCGGTCCGTCTCCAGTTCAAACAGCTCATCCTTCAGAGCCTGCAAGGTGGACGTAGGAGCGCGGTTGCTGCGGGATACAGAGCTGCCTGGCGCGGCCTCAGGCAGAGCTGCAGCGTACGCGTCGTCTGCGGCATTCGGCAGCACCGCTCCCGCAGGCAATGCGCTCCGCTTCAGCATCACTCCAGCCCCGGCTGCCAAGGCTAGTCCCAGGATTCCAAAGACCCACCACTTGTATTTCGACCACGGGTCATTCTCGTCGTTGGGATCGACGGGAACTCCCAGCCCTCCGCCTGGCCGGTCCGAGGAGGCTTGCTGCTGCGCGCCCTGCTGTGCCCCTCCGCCCTGCTGTGCTGCTCCCCCCTGCGCCTGCTCTTGCGCCTGCGGGAGCTGTCCTGCACCGGACAGCGTGAACTCAAGCGGCTGAGAGAA
>JAICMT010000141.1 GCA_025929125.1 Acidobacteriaceae bacterium
AAACCGGGAACCGCTGGTTGACGGTGAACTGCGGCTGATCGCTTTCGACGGTCGAGAAGTCGGGGTTCACGGTTGCGTCCAGCACCAGGTAGTCGTGGAAGACGATCTTCGCGTCGCCTCCGCCTGTGGCCTCCAGCCCGCGCTTGCTGAAGTACGGGTTCTGGGGATCAAGGGTAAAGAGCGTGCGTTCGTTCTGCGCGATGCCGTAGGGGTTGAGCTGGATGTTGTGCGAGCTGGTGGACGTCTCCATGCCGTGCAGCGTGCCCTCCTGCTGCAGGATGCCGGAGATGTTGTGACTGACGCGCGGCCAGAAGTCCTCCTCGGAGTTGCGCGGGAGCTTGCGGTACAACACGATGCCCCAGTCGGAGCTGAGGCGATGGGAGCGGATGCTGCGGAAGGGAATGGCGATGAGGCCCAGCCACCCCTGACGCGTGATGAGGCCGTCGGAGTCCCAGACCTGGTCGTAGCTGTAGTCCGCGTCGGAGGTGTCGGTGAAGTTTGCATCCGCCTGCACGCCGTAAGGATTTACGGAATACAAGATGGCTTTGCGCCGGTCCTGGAAGGGATCGAGCAGGACGATGACGTGGTCGTCGTTGTTGATGTCCTCGCGGCGGGAGAGGTGGCTGCGAAGGGCGCGGAGATGGTTGTCGTAGCAGACGAAGACAAAGTAGAGCGCCGAGGAGGTGCGGGCGAACCAGACCTCGGTGCGCTCGGTCGCCGGGGCTCCGTCATTTGGGTCACGCTGCACGAAGCCGGTAACGTGCCCGAGCTTGTGCTGAAGCTCGGGACGCGGCTGCATGCCGTTGAAATCGGAGAGGCGAAGCGGCTGGTCGATCCGCGGCACGGTGGCATCCGACGCGGCGCGCTGCGTGCTGGCTGGAGGCGGCTCACGATCCGGAGGAATGGCCTGCTGCCCGGCTGCGGCTGATGCGATGCAGCAGATGAGTGAAGCGTAGCCGGAAGCGCGAAGGCCCATACTGCCTCATACGCGAATCTGCGGAGAGCGGTTCCTGTTTTTCTGACAGCCATGATTGGAAGTTCGTTCGGACCTTCGGTCCCGGCCGAAATTTCTACAGCTTGGGCACTTGCGAACTGCAGGTGGCGTGGTAAGCGCATTCTTTCGAATTGCCGGAAGGCGCAGGCTGCGGCTGTGGCTGCGCGCCCGTTCCCATCTTTGCGTCGATGGCCGCGTCCTGGGCAGGGGTGTCGGCGAAGTCCGCCTCGATGGGATCCATGTGGCTTGTGCGCCAACCTTTCAGAAACGACTCCCTGCCGTTGGCGCGCGATGCGGCGTCATCTTGAACTCTCGTGCAATAGCCGCCGAACTGACCGGTATATTGTCCGGTGGGATTGCCGGGGAGGTCCGTGACTTTGTAGTTCTGCCTGACATACCCGATGAAGTGTTTCACCATCGCGCTCCGGTATGCCATTCCGCCGCTTTGCCCAAGGGAAGCTGCACTCGAATCGGATGCAGGAAAAAAGGAGAAGTAGACACTGCTCCCCAGCGCAGCGTTGTTGAGATCCTTCGGGTCGACATACCGGCATAGCCACCAATGCTGTCCGGCTCGAGCCGCGGGCGGACTGGACACCGGACCTGGTGCGGGTCCGGAAGAGGCGCCCATAGGCTGGCCGGCTGGCGTTCCGGGTGCCGTGGCACTAAGAGGCTGGGTGAGGGCGAAAGTCAGCGTAACCCCCGGAGGCAGCACAACGCGCTGACCGGTCGCGACCGCAGTAGCTGCGGTCGGTGCCTTGATATGACGCCCAAAACCGCCGAGCGCGGAGTTCATCGAGCCCAGCGCAGCCGCCGCGGCGCTCTGGGCGGCGCTGGTGACGCTGGCCGCGCCGGCGGTCACTGCAACGGGCTGCCCGTTTACCGTCACGGACACCAGCTGCGTGGTCCAGCCCGACCCATTGCCGCTGTTCGCCAGCGTGACCGCAGCTACGGCGCCCTCCGGGATGATGACGCCGTTCCCGGCATCGACCGGCTTCGCAACCGACGCGCGATACTGCTTGCCTGCAGGGTCTTTGCTGGAGTCGATCCCATCAATCATCCTCACCGAAATGGATGCACCCGCCGCCGGAGCCTGTGCACGCCCGGAAGGCATGACCGCCAGAAGAATTGCGGATAAGAAAAGGGGCCCGAAGCAGAAAGGAGCAGATATGCGGACCATGGCGGTCGCCTCCAAATTGATTCTTTGTGGATTGGGCCCGTTGGGGAGAGGAGGTAATCGTAACACCGCTTTTCACCGGGGGATGTATTTCCGCGGGCAGTCGGAGGAAATTCAAGTGAAATGCGCGGACGGCCTGCGGGAGGGACGGTAACGCAGGGTCAGGGCAGGTGGCGGGCGGTCTGCAGCCACTCGTTCAGCGCGGGATCGGAGGGCAGCTCGCCGCACTCGGCAAGGCGGCGTAGCAGCTGCAGCCGGTAGCGGATCAGTTGCAGCTCCAGCAGTTCGTTGAGGCTGTCCTTGATGTAGGGCGTCTCGCCGTCTGGGGTTTCGCCATCCGAAGTTTCGTGCGGCCCAGTTCCATTGGTGGGCGCATCGTGATCTGAAATTCCTGCGGCGCGACGCTCCGCGGCTCGGTTCTGCCGCTCCAGCTCCGCGGCGAAGTCCTGCTGGAAGCCGGGGTCCTTCCAGCGTTCGGAGCGGCGGCGGGCCTCCTCGGGGCCAAAGCGCAGCTCGGACAGGAACCAGGCCGTGACCGTTGCTGGATCGAGGATGCTGTGCCCGGGCCGCGATCCGACTCGCGCGATGAAGACGGTTCGCAGCAGCATGGCGCGGTACAGGTAGGAGTGGCGGCGCGGAGGATTTCCCTGGGCGGCAAGGTTGGCAGCGCGGATGGCGATCTCCGCCCACTCCATGCTGTTCTCGCTGGTGGCGCGGTACTCGGAGACGTCGAGGATCAGGTCCAGATTGGCGGGCTCGCGGACGCCCTGCTCGCACTCGGTCAGGTACTGCTTCAGGCGCACCGGGCCCTGCCCGGCCAGCTGCTCCGGAAGCATGAGAGATTGACTTCCGGCGGCAGACTCTTCCTGCGGCGCAGAACTGCTCTGGACTGAGCCGTGCTCCATGGCCTCACCTCAGCGGCCCCAATCAGGAAAAGATTCCTTCAGGGAAATGGTCTTGAGATTGGATGCGACCCAGGAACAAAGCGGGGAACTGCCGGTCGGACTGTAGAAAGGCCGTCTACGCGGCCCTATGTTGTTGCATTGTCGCACGACGCGGCCACAATCAGCCCCCGGCTATTTTGATGCTGGAAGAGCCCTCGGGGTGAACTAACTGCGCCCCTGCTACGTACAATCAGGAGTACCACCCATGGAACTCCGGGAAGCCATCAAGCTCGCACTGCAGTCGTTATGGCAGAACAAGATGCGCACGGTGCTGACGCTGCTGTGCATGACCATTGCGGTGTCCAGCATCATTGCCGTAGTCACCCTGGTGAACGGGGCGAATACCTACGTCACCAGCAAGTTCTCGCGCTACGGGTCGGACGTCTTCACCGTGTCTAAGATGCCCACGCTCATCATGAGCTCGGATGCCTACCTCAAGTACAACAAGCGCAAGGACGTGCTTTACAGCGATTATGAGTACGTCCGCGACAACTGCCAGCGCTGCGTGGGTATGGGAGCCATGCAGGCGGTGACCGCCAAGGTGGTGCGCGGCACGCAATCCATTACCGACTGCACCATCCGCGGCTACACCTGGCAGATGCCCAGCCTACAGAATCTGGATATCGCCTACGGGCGCGACTTCACCTCGCAGGATGAGGAGCACGCCTCGCATGTCGCCATCATCGGCACTGACGTGCGCGACAACCTGTTTCCCGGCATCGACCCGCTCGGCCAGGAGCTGCGCGTGGATGGCCAGCCGTACACGGTGATCGGCGTTGCGGAGAAGCAGGGCAGCACCTTCGGTGCCAGCCAGGACAACTGGGTCGGCATTCCGCTTTCCGCATACCAGAAGACTTACGGCGCCTCGAAGACACTGGTCATCTACGTGAAGGCAGCCTCCGCCGGGGCGCCGCTGCAGGAAACCGGCGATGAGGTCCGCGTGCTGATGCGCTCGCGGCGTCACGATGCGCCGGGCCAGCCGGACAGCTTCGAGCTGGACGTGAACAACACGCTGCTCAGCTTCGCCGCCTTCGCAACGGCGTCCTTTGGCGCAGTCGCCGGGGCCATTGCGCTGATCGCGCTGGTCGTCGGCGGCATCGTCATCATGAACATGATGCTGGTCAGCGTGACCGAGCGCACGCGCGAGATCGGTATCCGCAAGGCGCTGGGCGCGAAGGCCCGGGACATCATGCTGCAGTTTCTGGTGGAGTCCGGCTTTATGGCCATGCTGGGCGGATGCCTGGGGGTGATGGGCGGCTTCGCCGTGGCGCTGACGGTGACGCTGCTGCTCGGCTTCCCTTCCACCGTGGCGCTGTGGAGCGTGGTGCTGGGGCTGTTTATGGCCACCGGAACCGGCGTGCTGTTTGGCGTTTATCCGGCGTGGCGCGCGGCGCACCTGGATCCCATTGTGGCCCTGCGGGCGGAGCTGTGAGGAGCCTATGGCGATGAGGCTTGGCGACTTCAAAGAGACCGTCACCATGGCGATGGACACGCTGCGCGCCAACAAACTGCGCAGCGGTCTGACCATCCTGGGCATTGTCATCGGGGTGATGACCGTGATCACCATTTCCTCGGTGGTAAACGGTCTGAACCAGAGCGTTGCCAAGCTGGTCGAGTCCATTGGGTCGAACGTGCTGTTCGTCTTCCGATTTCCGGTGTTTGGGCAGCGTCCCACCACGGAGATGCTGACGCGCAAGCAACTTACCTATGACGATGCGATGGCGATGGTGGGTCTGCCGCACGTGGTCGCGGTCTCACCCGCGCTGCAGTACGCGAATAACAGCGCGCCCGGACGCAGCGGCACCACCGCGATGAAGGGCAACGGCAAGACCATCCAGAGCACCATCCTCACTGGGGTCACTCCCGCGCAGCAGCAGGTGCACGACCTCGACATCGTCGACGGGCGCATTTTCAACGATATGGACGAGCAGCGCGCCGCCCGCGTAACCGTGCTCGGCCACGACACCGCGGACTTCCTGTTCCATGGCCAGAGCGCGGTCGGCAAAGAAGTGGAGGCTGCGGGCATGCTGTTCACCGTCATCGGCGTGCTGGACAAGCAGCCGCAGGCCTTCGGCGGGGGGGCCAACGCGCAGGACAATCAAGCGTTTTTTCCCATCTCCACGTTTCACTACATGCATCCAGAGCAGCTGGACTGGTGGATCAGCGTGAAGTACGACGATCCGCGCAACCGGGCACTGGTGGAAGACGAGTTGACTGAACTGCTGCGCCGCCGCCGTAAGGTGCTGAACGAGAAGCCGGATAACTTCG
>JAICMT010000111.1 GCA_025929125.1 Acidobacteriaceae bacterium
ATCCTGCCTATGCCGAAATCTACCTGCCTGCATCCAGTTCGCTTTGGCCTGTTCGAGGTGGACTTTCAGGCTGGAGAACTGCGGAGGCGCGGTGTCAAGGTGCGCCTGCATGAGCAGCCATACAAAGTGCTCTGCATGCTGGTGGAACGCCCTGGCGAGGTGGTCACGCGGGAGGACCTTTACAAGGCGCTTTGGCCGGAAGACACGTACACCGACTCGGATCTTGGCCTCAACGCCGCGATTATGAAGCTTAGGGCCGCATTGGGGGATGCGGCAGAAAACCCCCGCTTTATCGAAACTCTGCCTCGGCGCGGATACCGGCTCATTGTTCCGGTGGTGCAGATTGGGGTGCCTGATGCAGTAGAAAAACAAAATTCGCCCGGGGTGGTGCAGACAAATGCCCCGGCGGACGATCCTAGCAGTTCCGGAACTGTGCGGAGGTCGTGGTTGTGGAAGGCTGCATTGGGTGTAGTCACGGCTTCGGCATTGCTAATCGGAGCCTGGTGGCATTCTCGCTCTTCCAACCCTGGCTACAAGATCGCAGTCTTGCCCCTGGTTAACCTGAGCCCCGCAGCGGGCGGAGACTACTTCAGCGATGGCCTCACGGATGAAATCATCAGCAATCTCTCGGTGATTGAGGGTCTCGAAGTAAAATCCCAGACCTCCTCCTTCTCGTTCAAGAACAATGCGCGCGATATCCATTCCGTAGGAAGTCAGCTTGGCGTGGACCTGGTGCTCGAGGGCTCGGTCCTTCGCGAGAACGACAAGCTTCGCATCAACATGCAATTGGTTCGTGTCGCGGATGATCACCCGCTGTGGTCGGGCCGCTTTGAACGGCAGTTCAAGGATGTCTTTGCCATTCAGGATGACATCTCTCGCTCCATTGTGAATGAGCTCCGGCTCAAGCTCGGACGCGGTCAGCGCCGGTATGATACAGATCTCGAGACATACGATCTCTTTCTCAAAGGGCGCGCGCTCACAAACCAGAGTCCAGGCACGGACGTCAATCAGATCGCGGCCAGTATCCCAGTTCTCGAGGCCGTCGTAGCTCGGGATCCGAACTTCGCTCCTGCGTACGCAGGTATCGCCGATGCATATGCCTACATGTCTGGGACTCCACGAACATTTTCGCCAGAGCTCGCGTTCACCAAGATGCAGGAGGCATGCGAACGGGCACATCTTCTCGATCCATTCCTTGCGGAGGCATTCGCATGTATGGGCCTGGTGCACTCTCGCGAGCTGGCATGGCAGCAAGCCGAAGATGATTTCCGTCAGGCATTCCGGCTCAATCCCAACCTGCCTCGTCCCCACGAAGATCTTGCGATGTGGGTGCTCTTCCCTGAGGGGCGATTGACCGAAGCCGAGCAGGAGTTACGATCCGCCATCAAGCTGGATCCCCTCAATCCAAAGACCGTGGATCCGCTCAATATCGTGCTCCTAAGCGAACGGCGTTATGACGAGGTCATCGCGACCTGCCGGAAGAATCTCGGCCTGAATTCGAAGGATCCATACCTGCGGCAGCTCTTGGGGCGCGCCCTGGTATTGAAGGGCGACTATTCAAACGGGACGCCGATTCTGGAGCAACTCGGTCGGGGTAGCGAGCAATTCCTCGGCTATGCCTACGCGAAACAAGGACGGCGTGCCGAGGCGCAGCAAATCATCACCGCACATCCGGAGCTGCCGTGGGTCCAGGCCGTCGTTGCGGGCGGTCTCGGAGACAGAAATCAGGCAATCGCCGGCTTGGAACGCATGGCAGCCATAAAAGATCCTCGCTTCGGCTTCTATCCGCAGTTTCCTGAGCTTTCTGATATCAGAGGCGATGCACGATTGAATCAGGCTCGCGCGAACGAGGGGTTGCCCGCAATCCGCTAGGGAGGCCAGCGCATCTCATTTAATCCATTTTGAGTAGAAATGGTCGGGGCGATTGGATTCGAACCAACGACCCCCTGCTCCCGAAGCAGGTGCGCTACCAGACTGCGCTACGCCCCGAACCTCTTTGCTGTGAGTGTCGAACTCGGGAATTGCAATTTCGGGAGCGTCACTGCCGCGCTCGACCGCAATGTTTTGTCCGACTTGAAGAGTTTAGCAGACTTTCTCTGCTCGGCCATCGGCTCTCTCGTTTGCCCCGCCAAATCCAAAGATTTATACTCAGATAGATGGATTCCTGCCTCAATTTTGCGGCCTGTTGTCGTACCGCGGCCGCCGTCTGCGCCTGTCGACGCTAGCCGGTCCATCGTCCTTTTCTTCCACCCAGGACAGTTTCTGCTCCCAATCGGCTGCCGGAGCATCTGTAACTCCCGGCGCTCGGAGATTTCCAAAGACCAGATGACCACCGTTGCCACTCCCGAATCCACCACCCAGGTGCTGCACGCGCAGCGGCTCAATCACCTGCAGGCGCTCGAAGCCGAGAGCATCACGATCTTGCGTGAGGCAGTCGCCGAGTTTGCCCGGCCGGTCATGCTCTACTCCATCGGCAAAGACTCGTCTGTCATGCTCCGGCTGGCGCAGAAGGCGTTCCATCCCGGCAAGATTCCGTTTCCGCTCCTGCATGTGGACACCAGCTATAAGTTCCCGGAGATGATCCGCTTCCGCGATGAGTACGTCCGCGAGATCGGTGCCGACCTAATCGTTCATCGCAATGAGCAGGCGCTGGCCGCTGGTGCCAATCCCTACGACCTCGGCACCCAGAACTGCTGCGGCCTGCTCAAGACCCGGAGCCTCCTCGACGGCCTCTCCGAGGGCGGCTTCGATGCCGCGTTCGGCGGTGCACGCCGCGACGAAGAGAAGTCTCGCGCCAAGGAGCGCGTTTACTCCTTCCGCGACGCCGCCGGCCAGTGGGACCCTAAAAATCAGCGCCCTGAGCTCTGGTCACTCTACAACTCCCGCCTGCGCAAAGGCGAGAGCATCCGTGTCTTTCCGCTCTCCAACTGGACTGAGCTCGACATCTGGCTCTACCTTTACGCGGAGCGCATCCCTATCGTTCCGCTCTACTTTGCTAAGGATCGTCCGATCGTCACCCGCGGCGGCGCCCTCACCTACGTACACGAAGGCATGAAGCTTCGTCCCAATGAGAAGCCCCAGCTCATGAAGGTTCGCATGCGCTCTCTCGGTTGCGCACCCTGCACCGGCGCCATCCGAAGTGAGGCAGACACGCTGCCCAAGATAATCGAGGAGCTCATCACCTTCCGCCGCAGCGAGCGCGAAAACCGGGCCATCGACCACGACGAGGAAGGCTCTATGGAAGTCAAGAAGCGGGAGGGCTACTTCTAATGAGTGCCTTCACCACCACCCCTGAGAGCGCCTATCGGACCACCGCCGGCTTCGAGGATTTCCTGAACGCCCACCTCGGCCAGGAGATGCTTCGTTTCACCACAGCGGGCTCGGTCGACGACGGCAAGTCCACCCTCATCGGGCGCCTGCTGCACGACACCAAGAGTGTTTACGAGGATCAGCTCGCTGCCGTGAAGCAAAGCCGCGTCAACCGAGCGGCCAACGGCCACGTCGACTTCTCCCTGCTCACCGACGGCCTCAAGGCGGAGCGCGAGCAGGGCATCACCATCGACGTCGCCTATCGCTACTTCTCTACCTCGCGGCGCAAGTTCATCATCGCGGATACGCCCGGCCACGAGCAGTACACACGCAACATGGCCACCGGTGCCTCGACCGCCGATGTCGCTATCATCCTCATCGACGCCAAGGCCTTCGCTCGTGCCGGCAGCCTGCTGCCGCAGTCCCGTCGTCACACCTATATCGCCTCGCTGCTCGGCATTCCCCACGTCGTCGCCGCGGTTAACAAGATGGACCTCGTCGGCTACTCTCAACAGCAGTTTGAAACCATCCGCAGGGACTTTGAAGCTCTCGCCTCGCACCTCGGCCTCTCCAGCATCGACGTGATACCCGTCAGTGCGCTTGAGGGAGCAAACGTGGTCAACCCCGGGCTCCGCGAGATGCCCTGGTACACCGGGCCTACGCTGCTCGACTACCTCGAAACCGTTCCGCTCAATCAGACCGCCACCGATGGTCCGATGCGCTTTCCCGTGCAGCTCGTGCTCCGTCCAGACTCCACCTTCCGTGGCTTTGCCGGACAGGTGGCCCGCGGCACGCTCCGCCCCGGCGACCGTGTTCTGGCGCTGCCATCGCGCCGGGAGACCACCGTAAGCCGCATCGTCACTTACGATGGCGATCTTACTTCTGCCGCGCATCCCCAGGCGATTACCGTAGAGCTGGAGGACGAGATTGACCTCAGCCGCGGTGAGATGCTGGTCCCCGCGGATCAGGACGCCGCGCTCCCTGGCATCAGCAATCACTTCAGCGCCATGGTCGTCTGGATGCATGAGGAGCCGCTGACCGTCGGTCGCACCTACATCGCCAAGCACACCACCCGAAGCGTCCGTGCCACCGTACGCGCGATCCGCTACCGCGTCGATGTCAACAGCCAGCAGCAGCTTCACTCCGATTCCATCGCGATGAACGAGATCGCGGAGGTTGAGTTCGAAACCAACCTGCCGCTTTTTTTCGATCGTTACGCCGACTGCCGCTGGACCGGCTCACTCATCCTCATCGACGCGCTCAGCAACGCCACCGTTGGCGCTGGCATGATCAGCGGAGCTCTCGCGAACGTCGTCGAGGCCTCAGCCGAAGCCACCCGCACCTCCCTCGTCCTGCTCGGAGGTCGTCCTGAACAAGCTCTCGCGCTCAAGGTTGCACTCAGCGAACGAGGGGCGAACGCCGTCCTCATCGATGACGACCTGATCGCCGACACCGCCATCGCCTCGGTCGTGCGCGCACTGGAACTCGCCGGAGCCGTCGCCATCTCCGCCCGCACTGTGCCGCAGGCCGTGCTCGCGGAAATAAAGGCCTTCGCCGGCGTGCTGCACGCTGAAGAAAACGACAACCTGAACTCGATTGTCGCCGCCGCACTTCACCAGCCTTCAGAAGGGAATCGATGATGAGCACCACCGAAGCAGCCATCCAGTATGAAGGCCTCACCGCGGAAGCTCTCGTCGACCAAATTGTCCGCGAGGCCGCGGGCGCTCCCATTTGCCTCACCAGCAGCTTTCAGACCGAAGACATGGTCGCCCTCCACATGCTTCGCAAGCGGCTCCCTGAGGTTCCGGTCATCTTCCTGGAGACTGGCTATCACTTCAAGGAAGTCATCGCCTATCGCGACCGCATGGCCGCCGAGTGGAACCTGAATCTCATCAACGCGCTCCCCCAGACCACCCTCGAGCAGCACGAGAAGCAGTTCGGCCTGCTCTACATCGTGCAGCCCACGCAATGCTGCCAGATCCGTAAAGTCGAGCCGCTCATGCGTTCCCTCGAACCCTTCGACTGGTGGTTCACCGGTCTGCGCCGCGAGCAGTCGCCGACCCGCGCCAGTCTCCGCAAGGTCGAGGACCACAAAACGCCAACCGGCAAGATGATGAAGAAGGTGAGCGTACTCGCCGACTGGACCATGGATCAGGTGAATGAATATGCAGTGGCCCACGGCATCCCTCGCCTTGAACTCTACGACCGTGGCTATACCAGCATCGGTTGCGAGCCCTGCACCGCAATCCCAGAGGCTGGCGCCGACCCGCGCAGCGGGCGCTGGGGCGGGAAAAAGCTCGAGTGCGGCATCCACACGTTCTCCGAGAAGGTCTAGCGGGCACCTGCAGTAGTAAACTCTCCTCATGGTCGACCGCCGCCGCATCGTCGATCTCTGGCACCGCGGCTCAGCCCGCGTCTTGGTTACGCTCGTCCGCGTCGAGGGCTCCTCTTACCGCCGTCCCGGCGCGCATCTTCTCATCGGCGACCACGCCTCTGAATACGCCGGAAGCATCAGCGGCGGATGCCTTGAGTCGGAGGTCGTCCGCAAGGCCTCCTGGTTCGTTGAGTGCGGCCCCACCCTTCGCCGCTACTCCACCCTCTTCGACGACACCGCCGACATTCCCTTTGGCCTCGGCTGCGGCGGAGTGGTCGATCTCCTCTTCGAAC
>JAICMT010000131.1 GCA_025929125.1 Acidobacteriaceae bacterium
TAGGCTCGCGGGAATCATCCCCTTTACGTGCTCGATCCACTTCACCATGCGATCGACCTCGGCGTTGTTTGCGGTCCAGTTCACACGGTCGAACCGGTTCCTGTCGCCTGCGTCGTCGATGTCGACCTTCATCATCGTGAAGCCCTGAGTCTTGATCCATTCAATCTTCTTGTCCGACTGCGGCGTCATCACATCGTCGCGACCGGAATCGCAGTAGATGCGAACGCGGTCGCGAAACTTGCCGCCAAGCAGTTGGTAGACGGGCAGGCCAACAGCCTTTCCGGCCAGATCCCAAAGAGCAATCTCAACGCCCGTAAGGGCCGTCGTGAACTGTCCACCCTGGGCTCCGGCGAACACACCAGACGTGCGGATGCGTTCCCAAATGGCCTCAACGTTCAGCGGATCCTGTCCAACCAGCATCCGGCGCCAGCTCTTAACCAGCGAAGCCGTTCCCACAGCCGCATCGGTGGTTTCACCCTGTCCGTAGATTCCCTGGTCGGTGTAGATTCGGACGTGCGTCTGGGGGCCATGGACATTGACCTGGGCTGTGCGGACATCGGTGATCTTGATCTTCGGGCGCTGGTAAGGAGTGGTGTTGGTTTCAATAGCCGCTCCCAGCGCGGGGAGAGTCAGAGAGCCGAATGCTGGCAGAGCCGCGGCTCCTGCAGCGGCAGGAAGTGCGGTCTTCAACAAGGAACGTCTAGAGTAATGAGCCATGACTTATGCCTTCCGGTTGTTTGAATAAAAGTGAGTGGATTAGGGTAGAAGAGCGACAATGCGTTGCTGACGTAGGGTTCTCGACCCGAGACACCCAGGCACCCGCACCAAAGGTCGTGCCAATTTGGCTAAGCGCACCAGTCCTTAGGATTAGGAGGAACGACGAACGTCCAAACTTTAGTTGCTCGCAATAGCGATCGTCAACCGATTTGCTGGAATAATCGCGCCATTGCCGACAAGCGCGGAATTGCTGAACGAAATATTCGAGCTGGTTTTTATAAGCATGAGTACAGCGAAAGATTGAGCCGAAATTTCAAGTGATGGCAAGCGACTGGGCTAAGCTTTCGCTGCTTGACGCATTCTGGTTGAGCAACTTATGATTGCCCGCAACTCCGGCATCGGATGCAAGGCTTGTCTCAACAAGAGCGTGCATGGCCGGCACCGCAGAATAGAGCAGCGCGACAGACACTCTCAGCTCGGGGCCTTGGGTGGAAATGGCTTCCACGGTTTCATCCAAATCTCGAATGCGAAGAATGATCAAGGGGCGCGGCTTAGAGTTTCGACCGATCAGGATCGTCTGCGCGATATTGTGACTCTGGTCCAGTGCGGAGTAATTCCGCGAGCCAGCAGAACATATTCAAGAAGGCAGAAGGAATACGCCACTATGCAGGTCGCCGATAAGAAGCAAACCAGAGGACGGAACGCAGGGATAAGTTATTTATCACTCGCGCGATCTCTCCAGATCTCCGCATGCGTCATGGCGATTGCAGGCCTGACTGCCTGCATGGGTATTGCGCAACCTCCTGGACTGGCGAACAACACACCCCAGCCGCAGCCGTTTGTGAGCACCTTATTCGGGGACGATATGGTTCTGCAGCGGGGAAAGCCGGACACGATCTGGGGATGGTCGGACCCCGGCGACAAGATTCAGGTTCAGTTTGCCGACAAATCGGCGACTGGAATCGCCGGAGCCGACAGACGCTGGCAGGTGAAGATCGATCCTCCCCCGGCTGGCGGCCCGTACACCATGAAGATAACCGGGGCGAAAACGGTCGAGCTGCATAACGTCATGGTGGGCGATGTGTGGCTGTGCAGCGGTCAGTCCAACATGCAGTTCGGGCTGCGTGGTGCACTGAACGGCGATGCTGAGGTTCAGGCGGCGAACTATCCAGAGATCCGCTTTTTTACCGTGAGGCAGCGCTCCGCGTATCACCCCGTTGATGCTCCCGCAGGATCGTGGAACGTGGTCACGCCGGCAACTGCGGGGAGGCTTGCCGCCGTCGCCTACTACTTCGCCCGGAGGGTGCAGAAGGATATTCACGTGCCGATTGGACTCATTGTGGATGCCGTAGGAGGCACGCCGGCGGAGTCCTGGACTAGTGCTGCTGCTCTTCGGCAGCTTGGGGATTTCGAGGTTCCGCTAGCGGAACTTCAGCGAGTAAGCGCGGAACATGGACCGGAATACGGCAATTACGTCATGCATTGGTACGACCAGTACGACGTAGGGCAGAAGGCGAACTGGGCAGCTCCGGACTTTGATGATTCAAACTGGAAATCTGTGGATGTACCCGGAGGGTTCGCCGAGTTGGGAGTACCGGATACGCCTGCAGTGGTGTATTTCCGGAAAGAGATCACCTTGCCAGACCCCTTACCTGCAGGACGAGCTTCTCTACTCCTGGGGATCATCGACAAGATGGATACGGCCTTCATCAACGGAAAGCAGGTCGGCGGCAGCGCCTGGGTCGAAAATCCGAGAGCTTATCCGATGTTTCCGGGGGTTCTGAAGCCAGGCAAAAACCTCATTACCATCCGAATCTTCAAGACCACTCCGGACGGGGGTTTTCTCAGCAAGCCGGAGAATCTTCGTCTGAATCTGGGCGACGGCACCAGTATTCCTTTGGCAGGGAAGTGGAAGGCCAAGGTGAGCGTCGATGCAAGACCTCCGCATGCGCTGCCCATCTCCTACCAGAACTGGCCGGTCATGCCATCGGTGCTCTACGAAGGCATGATCGCTCCGCTCGAACCTCTCTCGCTAACGGGCGCCATCTGGTACCAGGGTGAAGAGAATTCCGAACGAGCTTACGAGTACCGGAAGGTGCTTCCAGCGATGATCGCGGACTGGCGACGTGGCTTCGGGCAGGGAGACTTCCCCTTCTACATCGTCCAGCTTCCTGGATATAAGCCACGGAGTGACGTGCCCGTAGACGGAGATCCATGGGCCGAGACGCGGGAAGCCCAGGCCCTGACAGTGGCGAAGGTTCCGAATACATGTCTCGCGGTTGTGATCGACACCGGGGAAGCCGACAACATTCACCCGAAGGAAAAGATTCCGGCAGGGGATCGGCTGGCTCTGTGTGCACTTGCAAAGCAGTACGGGGAAAAGGTCGCCTACCAGGGACCGACGCTTAAGTCCGCCGAACCTGTTCCAGGAGCGATCCGGCTGCACTTCTCGCATACCGATGGTGGACTGGTGGCAAAAGGTCCGAAGCTCGAAGGCTTTCAGATTGCGGGTGAGGATCACAAGTGGAGCTGGGCCGACGCGCGTATCCAGGGCGATACGGTTGTGGTGTCGTCGCCCTCAGTTCCGAAGCCCACGCAAGTCCGTTATGCCTGGCAGTCAAACCCGCTTGCTACGCTGTACAACGGAGCAGGGCTTCCGGCCGGCCCGTTCCGCACCGACACCTGGCCAGGAATGACGGACGCCAGAAGACCGTATTAGCAGAAACAAACCAAGACTCGAGTGAGCTGATCCAGCTTTAGAATTCGAGGGGAACTCTAGATAGGACGGGGACCGATTTTGATAGAGACACCAGACAGAACTTCGTCCGAACCGCGCAGTGGGATCAGATGGCTCCTGGTCTTCTGGCTTTTTACCATCAGCGCAGTTGCGTATCTTGACCGAGTCAACATCTCGATCGCGGGGCAGGCGATCGCGAAGGAGTTCCACCTGACCAACATCCAGCTCGGCTGGGTGTTCAGCGCATTTGTGCTGGGCTACGCATTGCTGCAGGCGCCGGCAGGCCGAATCTCCGATCGGCTCGGCCCGCGGGCAGTGCTGGGTTTCGCCGTCGTCTGGTGGGCGATCTTCACCAGCATGATCACCTTCATCTCTCCGAACCTGACAAACCTGATCGTGACGTTGATCGCGATACGATTCTTGCTGGGCGTGGGCGAAGCGGTTATGTACCCGGCTTCAAACTGCATCGTCTCGGCATGGATTCCCTCGGCAGAACGGGGCATGGCGAACGGGATCATCTTTGCGGGTGTGGGTTTCGGCGCCGGCCTCGCTCCACCACTGATTACTTACATGCTGGTGCAGCATGGATGGCGTTCCTCGTTCTGGGTCAGCGCGGCCTTGGGGCTTGTCATTGGGGGTATCTGGTGTGTCATCGCGCGTGACAAACCGGCAGACCACCCGTGGGTCTCGGCGGGCGAGGTCAACTACATCCGCGCGGGAATTCCCCAGAAGCGCATCGAAACCAAGGCGAGCCAACTTTCATGGTTTGAAATCATCAAGAATCGTGATGTCCAGGCGCTCACTTTCAGCTACTTCACCTATGGCTACGCTGTTTACATCTTCTTTAGCTGGTTCTTCATTTACCTGAACAGCGCGCGCGGACTGAATCTGAAACAGAGTTCGTATTACACCATGCTCCCGTTCATCGCGATGGCCGCGTGCTCTCCGCTGGGCGGATGGCTGAGCGACCGCATTACGAAGTCTGTGGGCAAACGGGCCGGACGCTGTACTCTGGCTGCCGTATCCATGGTCTTGTGTGCGATATTTCTGGTCGCCGGAACCCAGGTGAGCAGCGTTCCATTCGCGGTCGTTGTCCTTGCTGGCGGGGCTGGCGCGCTGTATCTGTCGCAGAGCTCCTTCTGGTCCGTGAGCGCAGATATCGGCGGCAGTTCAGCCGGCGCGGTCTCAGGGGTTATGAATATGGGCTGCCAGATCGGCGGCGCAATCAGTTCTTCGCTGACGGCCGTCATCGCCACGAAGGTCGGCTGGACTGCTTCCTTCCTGGTCGCTGCGGTGCTGGTGTTGGCTGGCGGAGCTGCATGGCTGTTTGTCTACTCCTCCGGTAATGCGGACGGTATACTCGGTAGCCGCACCGCGAAGGAAGTTAGCTCAACCAGCGCAACTTAGGGATAAATACGAGACCGCACGTTGAAATCATGAACCGTTGCGAAGAAAGGTAGATTCAAATGCTTCTGAAAGCATGCAAAATTACCCCGATTCTCCTGCTGGCTGGATCCGCAGCTATGGCGCAGATGCCGGCTCCGCCATCGGCCCCCAAAACTCTGGAACAGCAAATTGTTCGAGCTGATCCGAGCAAGTACAACCACCTCACTGCGGTGCACGAGGGGGCGGGAACAATGGACTTCCGCGCCATGCTGGGTACCAATGCGGTTGAGCCCAATCTGCTGTTCTTTCATCGGGGCGTGATTGCACCCAAAAGCGGCATTGGCGAGCACTTCCATGACAAATGCGAGGAGATGTTCATCATTCTCGACGGAGAAGCGGAATTCACGGTAGATGGGCACACTTCGCTGATCAAGGGACCGGCCGGAGTGCCGGACCGGATGGGCCATGCGCATGCGATTTACAACCGTACTGACAAGCCGCTGCAGTGGCTGAACATCAATGTCGGCATGAGCAAGGTGTATGACAACTTCGACCTCGGCGACCCGCGCGTCAACGCGGCGCTCGAACCGGTGCCTCAGTTTGAGAGTTTTCGACTGGACCCCTCTCTGCTGCGTCCTATGACCAATATGAACGGCGGCACGGGCCCGGTTCAATACCGCCGCGTTCTGCAGCCGGCTACGTTCTTCACCACGTGGGCTTATGTGGACCACCTCCTGATTCCGCCGTCCA
>JAICMT010000391.1 GCA_025929125.1 Acidobacteriaceae bacterium
CGAAAGCCTGCTGGACCAACTTTGCTGCTTCGGGGTCGGAGTGAACTTTCAGTCCCGCGGTGGCATCCGGATTCAGCGTCGCGGGGAGCGGCGCAGTGGCGATTGCCGTCGCCTTGGGTGCAGGAATCAACTGGACGAAGGGGACTCCGGAAGCGCCGCAGTCCTCATACCAGCTCTCATACTTGCTGGCATCGCTCACCTTGACCGACGTCGCGAGCACCGCAAGCCGCCGCTCTCCCAGCAACTTCCCGTTCTTCACCTCGAAGGTAACGTCGCAGGTTGCGAACCCCTTGTGCGCATGCACCGGCTGCGGAGGCTCGGCAGTCCAGCCCTTGGGTAGCTCGATCTCAATCGTGCTGTCCTCGACGCGCGGCGAACCCAGCTGAATGCTCTCCGTCGGCGGGTTCTCGGCGTTGTAGGCAGGCAGCGCAATCATCAGAAACGCGGCGGTGACGCGATTCTCGCCCCAGTCCTTCTCCTTCACGCGCCGGTAATGGAAAGACATCTGGAGAGGCTTCCCGGGATCGTCCAGGTTCTCGAACACCGGATCGCTGGTGGTACCGCCGAATCCCATGGCAGCCATCAGGCGCTGCACAAACTCCGAATAGTTGGCTGGCGATACGTCATGCAGCAGCGCCCGCAGCGTGAGCTCATCGTCGCCATGCATGGTCACCGTGATCTTGGAGTTCGACGTGAGGTCGCCATCCAGCGAGCCCTCAATCTTGAAGCTCGTCGCCTGCGGGAAGGGAAGATCGACCGGAGTCTCCTGAACCAGCGCGGGCCCGGATGCAGGCAGCACCAGCGCCTGCTGATCGCGCAACGGCTTCAGCAGTGCCGCCCAGATGCCGCTCTCGGCTGTGGCATCCAGCCAGACCGGCTTTCCGTCAATCCACGCACGCGTGATCATGTGGTTGAAAGAGGCAGGAGAGGGCAGCCCGGGGTTGAAGCGAACTCCGGCGCCAATCAGAACCGGATCCGACTGGATGCCGGCGGCCTGCAGCATGGAGGCAAGCAGGACATGCTTGTCCTTGCAGTCGCCAAACTGATTGGCGAACACCTCCGCAGCGGTGTGCGGCTGCAGCTTGCCAATCCCGAAGTTGACGCCGACGTAGCGAATGCGCGTCGACACATAGTTGTAGATCGCCTGCGCTCGCCCCAGATCCGTCTTCTTCCCTGCGGTAAGCTCCGTCACCTTGGCCTGGATGGCAGCATCCGGAGTCAGCCGATCCGTCAACAGCCCGCGATACCACGCACCCAACGCCGCCCAGTCAGAGAAGGTGGTCCAGGCCATGCTGGGCAGTTCGCCCTTGGTGTCGTCCAGCTCCTCGTCAGCAGTGCGAAGCCGCTTGGCTTCCTTCTTCTTCTGGGCCTCAGCGTCCGGCCCCACCGTCGGCTTCAGATTGCTCGTCTGCCAATGGTAGATGTGCTGCCCCTCGCGGTCCGACTCCGCAAAATCGATGTGAGGTCGCGGATTCGTCCACACTGTGACGTGAAGCCCCGCAGGTACCCGCAGTTCCACGCTCCGTTCCAGGCACACACCCGCTTCGGTGAACTCGTCCTGGCTCCAGAACTGGCCCGGCACATACGGCTTGGTCTGCGTGAACTTCGCCTGCCACTCCAGACGATCGCCCACTCGCATACTTCTCACCGGAATCTGCTTGGTCTGCAGGTCGCTGTACCATGGCGCCTGCTGCGTCACCGGCGCAGGCTGCTGGATCGCGGAGCTCACCGGCGTCTCCTGCGTGGTGCCATCGGCATGGACGACACGCACGTAGGTGAACTCGCCGGTCTCGTAGTCGCTGGAGATCAGAATGCTCAGCACCGAAAAGCTGCGCACTGCCGCTTCGGACTGCAGGTCGATAACGAAGGTCTGCACGCGCTCGCCTGTGCCATCCGCACGCATCGTGTCGACCCGGTCGGAGCGCTCCAGCACATAGGGCTCCGCGGCAAATTTCGAGGCCGCGCTGGCGGCCCCCACGGTCACCGGCTTCGAGACCACATCTTGCGCTGACAGGGTGGCGGAGACGCACAGGGCTGCAACGCTGCATAGGCCAACTACTCTAGAGGCACGCATGGAGGAGATCAGCTTACACCGGTCCTCCGGAAATGCCAGCTGTTACTTTAGTGCAACGATCCGGCCTAATCCGCGCCTTACCACGACACTTTCCGCACTTCCACCAGGTTGGAGTAGAAGGTAGCGCCGCCCGCGATATCCGCGACTGCATCGCTGGTGAGCGCGTTCACGTTCCCGGCCGACTTGTTGGCCACGTCTGCGGCTTTGTTGCCTCTGCTATTGTTCCAGCTCAGGCGGGCGGAAACCACGCCCTGCGGGACGGTCTCGTCCACCAGCGCCTGCAGGCGCAGGCTGCCGCGGCGATTAAATACTTCGACCGCGTCTCCGGTGGAGATGTTGCGGGAGCGCGCGTCTTCGGGGCGGATCTCCAGCGTTCCCACTCGCGGCTCCAGCTTCTGATGTCCCTCGAGGTTCGCGAACGTCGAGTTCATAAAGTTGTCGGACTTGCGCGGCAGAAACTCCAGCGGAAACTCGCGCGCTGCCGGCGAGTGGCGCGACTCCTTCGCAGGCGTGAACACCGGGACCGGCAGCAGCTCGGCTTGTCCGCGAGGAAACCACTCCGCCGTGGAGAACGGCAGCACGTGCCCCTCGGGCGTCGCAGGCATCCGCAGCTCAATCTGCGCTTCGCGCTCCAGCCGCTCACGGGTAATGCCGTCGAACCAGCCGCGATTC
>JAICMT010000307.1 GCA_025929125.1 Acidobacteriaceae bacterium
GCGAGCTTCCAACTGCAGCCGGATGGCACCCTGAAAGGTCTGGTTACGGAGAAGCGGTTTGGCGATACGGCTGAGTTTCGCCGCGATCTCTTTACCTCCACGGACGCCAAGAAGCAGCACGACATCATCGATCAGATACTTAAGCTCGACTTCACCAGCTTCAGCGCGACAGATCTGAAGGCCGAGAATGTGGAGGCACTTAACTTGGACCTGACGCTCTCGTACGCGCTCACCGCAGACCGCTATGCCCAGGCCATGGGGCCGCTATTGATGGTGCGCCCTCGTGTGCTCGGCCGGCTGGACATCGACACCGACACCAGGAAGCAGCGCACCGTCCCGATCGATCTCGAAGAGACGATGCAGGCGGTCGACGACTACTCGATCGAGTTGCCCTCCGGCTATACGGTCGACGAGCTGCCCGATCCGGTGAAGCTCGACCTGGGCTTTGCTGCTTACCAGAGCAAAACTGCGCTGGAGGGCAACAAGCTCCACTACAGCCGCACCTACACCGTCCGCCAGGTGACGCTTCCTGCGGAGAAATACCCGGAGCTGCAGAAGCTTGCGGGAGTCATTGCAGCGGACGAAGAGAGCCGCGCAGTCCTCAAGAAGCAATAGCCGCCAAACGCCCTTCTCTACCCCCGTACTGCTCAACCCACAAGGACCCCTTTCAACATGAACGCTGCCCTCCGCCGTATCTGCCTTTCTCTCGTCTGTCTTGTCACGTTCGCACACGCCGCCCATGCCACGCAGTGGATCGAGCCTACCCCGGAGGAGCTCAAGATGACCTCCGCTCCGGAAGCTCCGGGCGCGACTGCCATTTACCTCAACCGGGAAGAGATCACCGACGATCACCTCCACTACTGGCGGACCTACGTCCGCCTTAAGGTGCTCACCGAGGGCGGCAAGGATTACGCGAACGTCGAAGTGGGACAGTACAACTCCTATGACAATGGCAGCTACAAGATCGAGGACATTGCGGGAAGGACCATTCATCCCGACGGCACCATCATTCCGTTCACGGGAAAGCCCTACGAGAAGCTGATCCAAAAAGGCCGCGACTACAAGTACACGGCCAAGGTGTTCACGCTTCCTTCGGTCGAGGTCGGCAGCATCATCGAGTACACCTACGATATGCGCTATGACGACTCGACCTACTTCCCCGCACGCTGGATCATTCAGTCCGACCTGTTCACCCGCCATGCCCACTACGAATGGCTTCCCACCAGCCGGGAGCTGATCAGCAAGGACGAGAAGGGCGAAGTAATCACCAGCGGCATCTCGTGGTCCCCTATCCTGCCCAAAGGCGTGGAGCTGACCAACGTGGAGATTCCGAGCACCCGCAACGAGGGCCCGGAGCGCAGGTTCGAATTGAAAATCGACAACGTCCCGCCGCTCGCCGACGAAGAGTACATGCCGCCGATCCGTAGCCTCGGATACCGCGTGGCCTTCTATTACACCGCTTACACCAGCCGGGATAACTTCTGGAAGGATGGCGGTAAGCGCTGGTCCAAGTCTCGCGACCACTTCATCGGGCCCGGCTCCAAGGTGCGTGCCGCAGTCAACGAGCTCGTCCAGCCCGGTGATACCGAAGACCAGAAGCTGCGCAAAATCTACGCTGCGGTTCTCAAGCTCGAGAACACGGTCTACACCCGCCAGCGATCCAGGTCCGAGGAGCACGCCGACGGCCTGGGCGAGGTGAAGAACACCGATGACGTGTGGGAACGCAAGCGCGGAACCGACGACCAGCTGGCCGAACTGTTTGTCGCGATGGCACGTGCCGCCGGATTCAAGGCTTACGTCATGGGCGTCACCAACCGGGACAAGAGCCTCTTCCTTCCCAGCTATCTCAGCCTGGACCAGCTCAATGACGATGTCGCCATCGTGAACGTCGGTGGCAAGGACCAGTTCTTCGATCCCGGCCAGCCTTTCTGCCCCTTCGGCGATCTGGCATGGAAACACACCATGACCCAGGGACTTCGTCAGACGGAGAACGGCGCCGAGATCGCCACAACCCCCGCTGCTTCCTACAAGCAATCGCGCACCGACCGCGTCGCGGCTCTCGCCCTGGACGATCACGGCATCGCCACCGGAACGGTGACTCTTACCTTCCTCGGCTCGCCCGCTCTGCAATGGCGGCAGCGCTACCTACTCGGCGACGCAGAAAGCCTCAACCATGAGTTTGAGAACACATTGCAGCAGATGATGCCGGGCGGTATGGAAATCAAAGTTAAGGCCATGCAGAACGTGGACGACTATGAGAAGCCGCTCATCGTCAACTTCGACGTCAAGGGCGCGATCGCATCCTCGGCCGGAAAGCGCGTGCTGGTGCCTGCCGACATATTCGTGTCCTCCGCCAAGCCGACCTTCTCTCACGAGAAACGCGAACAGGCTGTCTATTTTCCATACGCTTCCACCACGCTGGACCTGGTCCGTGTCACGTTTCCCGCGGGATACACCATTGAATCCGCGCCGCCATCCGAAAGCATTCCCTACAAATACAAGGACAAGGCTACCGGCCACGACATGACGTCGGCAGCCTATGAGCTGAAGACGGAGCAAACCCCCAACTCCGTCCTGATCCGCCGCACCGTGCTGATGGGCGACATCCTGTTCACCACCGACCAATATCCTGGGCTCTACAGCTTCTTCAGCAAATTTGAGGCCCGCGATCATGAGCCCACAGTGCTGAAGCCCGCGGCCCAGACCGCCAGCAACTAGACAAGCAGCAACTAGGACCGCGGTCGATCACCGGCGAGATCGCGTACAACTTTTAGCTTCAGCGGTTCTTCAGCAACAGCCGCAGGCCTTGCCGCGCCACGCCTCGCGGCCTTCGCGGACCAGCAGCGGAATCGCCGCCAGTGCGGCCAGATTGTCGAACCAGGCAATGCCCAGCAGGGCGCGAAGCGCAAGTCCGAGCAGCGTTATCGCGGCGATATACGCGCAGGTGGCGGACTGCACCGCATCGGCGGCCAGGGCGGCATTGCCGGTGTGCGCAGCTTCGCGCCGTTTCAGCCTCGCCAGCACCGGCATCACCACCAGAGCAGCGGCGGTGATGCCGATTCCCGCAAACGTCCGCTCCGGCTCCACTCGCAGTATGTAGGAGCCGACTGCAATCAGCAGGATCGCAACCGCCAGCAGAAATAGCAGTCCGCCGCTGATGCGCGCCGCGCGGCGCTCGGACAAATGAATTCCAGGTATCCACTGGGAGAGAACCGTGGCGGCAGAGAGAGTCTCCACGAGGCTGTCCGAACCGAAGGCGAGCATGGCCGGGCTGTGCGCGCTGAACGCGGAATAAGCGGAGACGCCAAGCTCGACCAACATCCAGCTCAGCGTCACTGCC
>JAICMT010000379.1 GCA_025929125.1 Acidobacteriaceae bacterium
AAGGGGATGAAGGCGAAGGTGAATCTGATCGTCTGGAATCCCGGGCCGGGAGTTGCGTATACGCAGCCAAGCCAGGAGGACGTGGCAGTGTTTCATCGGATGTTGGTGGAAGGTGGAATTCCGACCTTCACCCGGCGTCCGAGAGGGCGCGATATCTACGCGGCATGTGGGCAGTTGAAGCGAACGGTGGAAGATACCGGTCTGGTGACTATTGGAGCGTAGCCGCCGCGCCCGCGAGATGTGCACTCAGGTCCGTACTGCTGAAGGCGCTCAGGCGGCTTTGAGCGGGAGCGGCTGCTGCTCGGCTGGCCCGGTTGAGAGCGCTGGCCGCGAACGTCGCAGTGGCAGGGTTGAAATTGTGCGAGCCCAAAGCGTGGTGGCATCGAGTGTACGCGCAATGCGCCGGAATCCGGTCAGTGGATGCTTGGCAAGAATCCTGGACCAATCCCAAATACTAGAAGATCGCAAGGAGGCGCCCACCAGATGGGGACGAAGTGCTGGGACAGGAGCCTTGCGCGGAGCTGTGATGGCGGGCGGACGCAATTCACCGGAGACATAGCGGCAACACTCGCGGAGCGAGTCGAAGCGGCTGGCCCATTGATAAGTGGAGACGGCATGCGACTCCAGGATCCCCAGCGCTTCCAACTGGCCGGGCAATAAGGTGCCTCTGTCACGGGTGGAGGCCTGAGAATAAAACTCCCGCTGTAGGCGTGCGTGGGCCAGAGTGAGGGTGTAGGCAGCGCTGCTGTAGGCTCTAATTCGACGGCGCCGGGTAAGCCAAAACCAGACACCACACATTGTCACAACAATCCTGTCCATTTGCCTCTTGGTCCTTCGCGGCCACGCCCGTGAAACGTGTCGGATTGCTTATTGGATGCGAGCGGAGTGGTTTCGGCTGTCGGATTGCCTCTACCACTTCGGTAACCACTCGGTTGAATCGGAGGTGTTAGGCCGCAGTGAGTCTGGCGGCGATAGGCTGCGCCTGTGCAGCGCAGGCTGCCCCAGGCCACCGGCGGATCGCAAGCTATACTGCATGGAATGTCTGGCAAGTTGATCGCCCTGTGGGCAGGGCTAGGGATCGGTGGGAAGTACGCGGTAATGTTTCTGCTGATGGCCGTCCAGTCGGCGTGCATCCCCATCCCCTCTGAGGTAATCATGCCGCTCGCGGGCGCGGCGCTGGCGCATACGCAATGGGACTTGGCGTTGCTGGCCACACTGGCGTCCATCGCTTCAAATCTGGGCTCGATCCCGGCTTACTGGGCGGGGGCGCGCGGCGGCCGGCCGGCGGTGGAGGCGTATGGGCGCTGGCTCCTGCTCAGCCGCAAAGACCTGGATCGCGTCGACGGCTTTTTTACGCGTTATGGCTCGGTAGCGGTGCTGGTCGGACGCATGCTCCCGATCGTGCGGACGTTTATCGCGTTTCCTGCGGGCGTGGCCAAGATGAACCAGGTGCGATTCCATATCTACACCTTTATTGGCTCATGGCCCTGGTGTTATGCGTTGGCCTACATCGGGATGAAGCTCGGCGATACGTGGAATACCAATCCTGTGTTCCAGGAGACCTTTCATCGCTTCCATCTGGTGGTCGAGGTGGTGATTCTGGCAGGCGCCGTATGGTTCGTAGCCTCGCACTGGAAAAACCGGATCCGTGCCGACGAGGCCTAGGGCGCGCTGCACTGCTGGCATAGTGTTGTCAGTTAGCCGAGGGCTCCTCGAGCCGATGGATCACGAAAACCTCCAAGTTGCCTTTCGCGGGACGCAATCTGAGACCCAGCTGTTCCTTTACCACGGTAAAGAGCGACGGCAGGGAAGAGTCGGACGCCACCTGCGGCGCCCATTCGATTTGGAAGCTGAACCTGCCGGAGATTCCGGTGTGATCCTCGACCGGGCGTCCGGCTTGGCGCGTAAGAGCTGCAGCGATATCCCGCATCGACATGCCTGACGCCTTCATCGTAGCGCGGACTCCACTGGAGTTGGTGCTCATTTCGGGCGGGGAGCCGGAGGTGTCTGGTTTCATAGCAGGGCCGTCTTTCCCAGGCTTCTCCTGTTCCAGCCAGTAGACGGAGCCCTCCTTTTGGTCACGGTGGAACTTGAGCTGAAATCGGGTCTCCAGAAGGGAGAGGAGGAATTCCTGGAATTGGTGGGGGTTCGTGATTTCGGCGTGATCGGCGGTAGTGGCATTAATGTCGTACTTGCGATCGATCCAGCTGGGTGCCCCGAGGATGCGGGAGTCGTCCGTCATCAGCGCAACGCGAAGGAGTGTCCGCACGCTGGTGCCGGTGGCAACGAAGCGGCCGCCGGGAAGCACACGCCGGTCGGATGGATCATCCATGGTGGTGGACTGGTGGGGGTGGATGGAGGCGACATCCACGCGTACTGGCACATGAGTGTCCGTCGACTGCGACCTAGCCAATAGGAGTGGTGAGGTGACTGTGGCCAGTAGAAGGGCCAGGGAACGGCGGCGCCAAAAGGAGTTCATCTAGAGCCTCGCACCATAGCGTACGGAAGTGTGACGGCGAAGGTTCCATAGGTCGCCGAGCTGCCGCATTCCTCAGCAGAATTCGTTGAGAGCGCAGATAAACGAAAGCCCCTGCAGGTAACAGGGGCTGATCTGGGTGAAGTCGCTCGGACTTTGTCGGTAAGCTGCTCAGGTCACTAGTAGATATGCGAGTAGGAAGAGCTGGATACGTGCCCGACGAGCTGTCCGACCGTGGCGAGCAGCGGGTCAGGAGCATCAAGCGCCCTCTGCACATCCCGTAATACCGGTGAAGCATCGCGGGCCGCACTGTAGCGGACGAGGGCGAGCTCCTTCACATTGGCCCAGCGGAGTTTG
>JAICMT010000376.1 GCA_025929125.1 Acidobacteriaceae bacterium
AGTCCATGGCGGTTCGACATTCCCGGTAACAAGCGAATTTCTACTTCACCACTTGCAATTGCCGGCATCTCTATCATCGCGGTGCCCCTCCCTGAGGTGTAGGTATAACGGATGCAACTGCACTGCAGTCAAGTTTCGTAAAGACTAGCGCAGCATCCCTGATGGCCACGCAGGCGAACCCGAGATTCAGCAGCAGTAAATCATCTATGCTGGTTCCTATTCAGGTGGTGGTGCCAGGTTTCGCTTCGAAAGGAAGACGCATGAGTCGATTGCTGGTGGTTGCAGCTGTGGGTGCTTTGTTGAGCGGTGGCATTGCTTCCGGACAGATCCCGGCGCCTGCTGGCGCTCCCGCGAGCGGAGCTGGGCCCTCCATTCGAGCCGGGGTGCGGAGGGCGCCGCTTGTCTCGCCGCAGGTCGAAGCGGACAGACGTGTGACGTTCCGGCTCATGGCTCCGCATGCCACAGAGGTGAAGCTGGGCGGCGACATTAGCCAGAGCTTCCAACGCGCGGCCGATGGCAGTCCCGGACCCGGAGTTGAGATGACGAAGGGAGCGGATGGGGTGTGGACCGGAACCTCCACGAATCCGATGAAGTCCGGAGCATGGCGCTACCACTTTGTGGTGGATGGAATGAACGTGGTGGACCCGGCCAACGTGGACGTGTCGCCGTACCAGACGCGGATGGAGAGCCTGCTGATTGTGCCCGGAGATTTCTCCGACACGCGGCAGGTACCGCACGGATCGGTTGCGCGGGTGCGCTATGTGGCGAGCACGCTCAATAACGCTACGCGCGAGATGTATGTGTATACGCCGCCGGGTTACGAGAAGGGTTCGGCGAGCTATCCGGTGCTTTACCTGATCCATGGCGGCGGAGAGACTGCGGCATCATGGTCGACCGTAGGACGCGCGAACGACATTCTGGACAACCTGATCGCCGAGCAGAAGGCACTGCCGATGATCATCGTGATGCCTTCCGGGTGGACACCGCTGGGCGGTCAGGTGATGACATCGGATGCAACCAAGGACCCGTTCAACGACGAGATGATGAAGGACATCATTCCGTTTGTGGAGTCCCACTACAGAGTGAAGGCCAATCCGGACAACCGGGCGCTCTCGGGACTTTCGATGGGCGGGATCCAGACGCTGAACCTTGGACTGCACAACCTGGGAACGTTCCGGTACCTGGCGGTGATGAGCTCTGGCTGGACGACGGATCAGGACCGGCAGGGTTTCTATACGCGGGAGGCAGCGAGGATTCCGACGTACAACTCGCAGCTGAAGCTGTTCTGGTGGGGATGGGGGGCGACCGATATTGCGAGGCCCAATTCCCTGCTGGTGACCGACAAATTCAAGAGCATGGGCGTGCATATGGAAACCATGGAGACGCCGGATGGTCATGAGTGGAAGAACTGGCGCATATACCTGCATGAGGTGGCGCCGAAGCTGTTCCGGTAGGGCGTTCGCAAGAGCCCGCCGCACAGAAGCGGATGCAGGGTGGGCTTCGCGGCGCTACTGAGTGTGGGCTGGCGCGAACTCGACGTTGATCCAGTTGCGGAAAGCATCGTAGCTCTGGGGACGGCCCAGGAAGTCATGCACCAGGTCGTTTGCGGACTTTGAGCCGCCAGGTTCCAGCACGAGCTTGCGGTATCGCATGCCGGCGGGACCCTCGAGAAGGTTCTTCGGATCGAACTGCTGGAAGAAGTCCAGCGCAATGACCTTGCTGAGCGAGTAGGTGTAGTAGTTGGACGAGTACCCGGTGAGGTGGGTGAAGGTCGTGAAGCCGTGGTTCCCTTCCACCCAGATCCAAGGGCCTCCAGTGGCAGCTGTCTCCTTCCACATGGCTTCCAGGTCTACCTTCTCGGGCGCACGATCGTGCAGTTCCAGCGAGTATTTGGCGAGCGAGATCTGGCGCTCGTAGCCGATGCCGCGGCCGAAGGCGTCGGCGCGCTGCATTTTGTTGAAGAGATCGTCGGGGATGACAGCGCCGGTCTTGTAATCCCGGGCGAAGCTGTCGACAATGCGCTTGTCATGGAAGAACTCTTCCAGCATCTGGGAAGGGGCTTCGACGAAGTCCCACTCGATGTTGAAGGAGGAAGCGCCCGCATACTTCTGGTGCGAGCCGAGCACGGCGTGCATCATGTGGCCGAACTCGTGGAAAAAGGTGACCACGTCCGAGTACTGCATGAGGCCAGGATCGCCAGGATCAGATCCGCCGGCGAAGTTGCCGTTGAGGCGTGCTTCGGGAAGCTGGCGCTCGCCTACTCCGGAGACGACGACGCTGGCGTTGAACCACTTGTTCTTACCCGGCCGGGGATGCATGTCGAGATAAATGCGGCCGAGCTTCTTGCCGCTGCCGTCGACACCATCGACGACATCGAAGACGGTGACGGATGGATCCCACAGCTCCAGGCCATTCACCTGGGCGAACTTGACGTGGAAGAGCTTCGCAGCGGTATCGAGCACGCCGCGTTGGACCTCGGCGAATGGGAAATAGGCGCGCACGGCCTGAGAGTCGAAGCCGTAGGCGGTGCGCTGATACAGCTCCATCCAGTAGCTGGCGCTATAGGCAGGAATGTTCTTGAGGCCGGGCTGCTTCTTTTGTGCGAAAGCGAGGATTTCGGCGTACTCGCGGGTGGCCACGGGCTGGGCCGCTTTGTGCAGTTCTGCGAGAAGCGCCTTCACGTTCTCCGGATTGCGGATGAGCTTGTTGGAGGTTGCGACCTCAGCCCAGTTGTCGAAGCCGAGCTCGTGCGCGAGTTGCGAGCGCGTCTTGAGGATCTGCTGTAAAAGGTCCTTGTTCGCAGGGTAGGCGCGGTTGTTGTAGGCGAGATAGAGACCTTGCCGC
>JAICMT010000328.1 GCA_025929125.1 Acidobacteriaceae bacterium
CCGCTCTTCAATCGGCCATATCGGTTTACCCGTCACCCGGTCGAAGACGAACAGAAATCCGTTCTTCGACGCCAGCGCCACCACATCCACCATCTTGCCGTTGTGCCGAACCGTCGCCAGCTGTGGAGCCGCATTGGGGTCGAAGTCCCATATATCGTGGTGGACCGTCTGGAAGTGCCACAGGTACTTGCCGGTTCGCGCATCCAGCGCCAGCAGCGAATCCGAGAACAGGTTGTTCCCCGGCCGATCCGCGCCATACATCTCATACTTGGTCGAGGCCGTCGGCAGATACACAATGCCGCGCTTCTCGTCGATCGTGAACTCTCCCCACACATCCACGCCGCCCAGATACTTGTACGCATCCTTCGGCCACGTGTCGTAACCCATCTCCCCCGGCCGCGGAATGGTATGGAACACCCAGGCCAGCTTGCCCGTCCGCACATCAAATGCCCGAATATCTCCCGGCGGCGCAAGATATCCCTCGCCCGTAGCGCTGCCCAGAATGATCAGGTTCTCAAACGTTCGTCCCGGAGTCCTCGAAGCCAGTGCGGTCGGCGCACGGTCTATCCCCGTCTTCAGGTCCAGCCGCCCATTGTCGGCAAACGAGTCGACCGTCTTTCCCGTCGCGGCATCGATCGCATACAGAAATCCGCCCGTCGTCACCAGCAGCCGGCGATCTTTGCCGTCCTTGCTCTGCCAGTAATTCATTCCCCGCTGCCCGGAGATCCCGGCCCGCATTCCCGCCCCTGGAAACGGATGCTCCCACAACTCCTTGCCCGTCGTCGCATCCAAGGCGACCAGCGCGCCGCGCTTGGCCGCAACGTATGCGACGTTGTCCACTACTAGGGGGCTGAACGTGTAGTTGCCGTCACCCGCCGGATAGCTCCAAGCAATCTCCAGCTTGCTGATGTTCGCCGGCGTAATCTGCTTCAGCGGAGAAAAATGCGAGCTGTCCGGTCCGCCCAGGTAATCCGTCCAACCGCTCGCCGTCTGCGCCCCCGCCGTTGCCATGCCCGCAGCAACCACGAATGCAGCCATCCCCGCGCAACCCACCGCTCGCCGCAAAGCTCTCGCCTGAAATCCTCGCTGATCCATCTGCAATCCATCCGGTCCGGACACACGCAACCCATCTTGCTGCGCGCGCAGCCCAGTGCTCTCCTGCATCCCATCATTTCGCATTTGCATATTGTGCAATCGTGTTTGCGCCCAAATACTATCCACCTGCGCACACCTCGGTCAACGCCTCAGTGGCGACCGCCGCGCCACCGGCGGCCAACCCAACGCGCAAAAGAAACCTGCGCAGCACTCCTGTTTTTCCAGAAGCACCACGCAGGCAGGTCACGATCGAACGCTTCATCCTCGCGCCAAACAACCGCGTAGCGGTTCGAATCCCGAAACTCTCCTAGCTGCACCCGCTCGTGCTGCCGCACGACATGCAGCGATAGCACGAACCCGACCGCGTCATAATCGCCCCGCAGGTAGCGCAGCTTGGTGCGTCGCCCATGTCATACATCGACTTCATCGCATCCGCGGCATGGTAGATCCCGCGATCCTCGAAGCCGTTCGTTCCGGCCGAAGCGCCGTTGCGCGAGCCCGTCTCCGGCGAAATCCCCTGCTGCGGCGGCAGGCGATCCTCAAAGTGTCCGCGCGAACGCGTCTCCGGGGCCGGCACATCCTTGGGTGCGTTGTTGAAGATGTCCTGGTCCGACACCGACCGTACTGGCTCCGCTGCGGCCTGCGCGCGGGTCTCACGCTCCAGTACCGTCTGCGGCCTTGCCTGCTCAGGCAGCGTTACCTCCGGCAGGTTCGAGGTCACATGCGAGGCAATCGCCGACGACACCGAGGGGAAGCTGCCGCTCGTGCGATCTTCTGCCCCGTTCAGGTTCACCGTGTTGCCCGGCGCCGTTACCGTGCCCTCCACCGGAATCGCCGTCTGCACCGCCGGCTTCATCCCCGCAAACAGGTCCAGCTGCTGGCCTGAGAGGAAGCGGAGCTGGATCCACCGGAAGATGTAATCCATAATCGACTTCGCGTATCCGATCTCCTGATTGCCCGTCCATCCGCTCGGCTCAAACCGCGTGTGCGCAAACTTCTCGCACAGCACCCGCAGCGGAACTCCATGCTGCAGCGCCAGCGAAATCGCCGTCGCGAACGAGTCCATCAGCCCGGAAACAGTCGAGCCCTCCTTCGCCATGCGAATGAAGATCTCGCCCGGCGAGCCGTTCGGATACAGCCCGACCGTGATGTAGCCCTCGTGCCCGGAGAGGCTGAACTTGTGCGTCACGCTCGCGCGCTCGCCCGGCAGCCGATGCCGTACCGCGCGCGGCGGAGCCTGCGCATCCACCGAGTCTGAGTTCTGCGTCGCCGCATCTGTCATCCCCTTGATCTGCGCCTCCAGCTGCGCAATCTGGATCGCCGCAATCCCTTCGGCGTCCTTCTTCGCCGAAGCAGCCGCCGCAGCCGCCAGCGCCTCCGCAGCCTCAGGCGAAATCCCCGGCGCTGCCACCGCAGCAGCCGCCACAGGAGCTTCCGCTACCGCCTTCGTGCCCTTCTTGTCGGCATCCGTCTGCGCATTCACGTTCAGCGGCTGCGTCCCCTTCGAGTTGTCCCGATAGATCGCCACCGCCTTGATGCCCTGCCGCCACGCTTCCATGTACGCATCGGCGATATCCTGCACGCTGCAGTCCTGCGGCAGATTCACCGTCTTTGAGATCGCGCCCGACAGGAACGGCTGCGTCGCCGCCATCATCTTGATGTGCCCCATGTAGTGGATCGAGCGCGTGCCCTTCGCCGGCTTGAACGAGCAGTCGAACACCGCCAGATGCTCCGGCTTGATGCCCGGCGCGCCTTCGATCGTCCCGGTCGCGTCGATGTAGCTGACGATCGCGTTCACCTCCGCCTCGTTGTAGCCCAGCTTGATAAGCGCCGACGGAACCGTCGAGTTCACGATCTTGATCATGCCGCCGCCTACCAGCTTCTTGTACTTCACCAGCGCCAGGTCCGGTTCTACGCCGGTCGTGTCGCAGTCCATCATGAAGCCGATGGTGCCGGTCGGCGCGAGCACCGTCGCCTGCGCGTTGCGGTACCCGTGCTCCTCGCCGAGCTCCACCGCATCGTCCCACGACGCCTTCGCCGCGCTGTAG
>JAICMT010000224.1 GCA_025929125.1 Acidobacteriaceae bacterium
CGGCGTCTCCGGCTTGGAACGCCGCGCCACAGTTACAGCGCGCTTGCGCTGCTTCACGGCCTGCTGCTCGATTTTCTCAAGCGCGTCCCGCAACGCAGTCGCCATCTCGCTGGATTCGCAAGCGGCTGCGATGCTGTGATCTCCCTGCATCACGGTAATATCCGCAATCCGCCGGTATTTGTCGGCTGTCAGCACCACCTTCGCTGACGCCGCACCGTTCACCAGTTTTTCAATCCGATTCAGCCCAGACTCCACCAGTGCCTTGTACTTCTGGGTTACCGTTGTCTGTCGTCCCGTGTACTCGATGATCATCCATCACCTCGAACTTCGGTCTTGAGACCTCAGCTTAGCACCGAACGCGACGCTGGTGTGTCGAGGGGATTTGCATATCCTCGCGGTACTTGGCAACCGTGCGCCGCGTCACCTGAATGCCCTGTCGCTGCAGCTCTGCTGCAAGTTGATCGTCCGTCAGAGGCTTGCTCGGGTCCTCATCCTCAATCAGCTTCTTCACCTTGCGCTTCAGCAGCACCAGCGGCAGATCTGCACCCTCCGGCCCATTCACGCCTTCGCTGAAGAAATAACGCAGCTCATACACTCCCTGCGGGGTATGCACATACTTGTTGGCCACCGCGCGGCTCACCGTCGAAGGGTGTACCCCAATCTCTTCGGCGACTTCCTTAATCATCATCGGCTTCAGCGCCTGTTCGCCGCGCTCCAGAAAGTCCTGCTGCCGCCGGACGATCGCCTCGCACGTGCGCACAATCGTGTTCTTTCGCTGCTCAATGTTGCGCAGCAGCTGGATCGCCGATTTATACCGCTCCTTCACGTAATCGCGAACGTCCTTCTCCGTGCCCTTCTCCCGCATCATCTTGCGGTAGGCGTGGCTCAGGCGAAGCGACGGCATGTCATCCTCGTTCACCACCACAACGAACTCGCCATCCCGCTTCACGAAGGCAACGTCCGGCTCAATCAATCTCGTCTGGGTGGTGTCGTAGCGCTGTCCAGGCCGCGGATCCAGCGTCCGGATAAATTCGACCGCGGCTTGCACCTCTTCCGTCGACCGTCCACAGCTTTTCGTGAGCTCGCGGATATCGCGCTTTTGCAGCAACTGCAACTTGTCGCGAACGATCGTGATCGCAATCTCGAAGATATCTGCGTCCACGCTGCTGCTATTTGCATGGCCATTTTCAGCGGCCTGTGCGGCAACCTCCGAAATCTCGTCCGTCCCATTTCCATTTGCGGCGTGGCTCTCCTCCGCGCGTCGCAGCACAAGTTCGGCCTCGCGCCTGCGTTCCTGAATCTGAATCAGCAGGCACTCGCGTAAATCCCGTGCTCCCACTCCAATCGGATCCAGCCGATTGACGATACTCCGCGCCTCGACGACAATCTCCAGCAGCTCACGCAACTTGTCCTGCCCGGCGAGAGCGCCGTTCTCAGGGACCGCGTGCTCTTCGTGTGCACTCTCGGCTCCGGCCGTCAGAGTCTTCCACATCTGTTCGGACCGGACACCCCGCTCAAATGGAATCAGCTCCGCTGGCTGGGGGCCAAGCGCTTCTTTCAAGGAACGCGCCAGCTCCTCGTCCGTCGAAGTCAGATATCCATCCTCATTCAAATTTCCAAGAATAAGATCGGCCGCCAGCCGCACGGTTTCCGAAAGATTCATTGCGCCAAGCTGCCAGCTCAGGTGATCCGTTAGCGTGCTCGGCTGCGAAAGAAAATTGTCGAAGGACGGACGGTCGAACTCTTCAAAGCTGGAACCTGTCCGGAAACCCGGGTCCAGATAATCCTGGAAGTAGCTCCCGAAATCGATCTCATCGAACGGATCCTTCTCCGTCTTCGGCGCCTCTTCCGCAGGGCGTTCCAGCGCTGCCTCGCGTCCCGCCATCTCCTCCAGCGTGATCCCCGACTCCTCAATCTCTTCCAACACAGGATTTTCTACGATCTCCGCGTTGATCATCTCTTTCAGCTCCAGCTTGTTCAGCGCAAGCACGCTGACCATCTGGACCAGACCCGGTGTCAGCACCTGGCGCTGGGAGACTTTGAGATTTAGCTTCGGTTGCAGCAATCCTTTAAGACCTCATCGTGCTGATTTCTCTGCGGTGTCGCAGGTGAGGGCCCCGTTAGGCAGGCCCGCTGCCTTCGATACTGCCGGGTGATTGCCCACAGTCTACACGCGCCGCATGCTTCTGGTTGCACTGGTGACATCGCCAGCCGTCACACGCAGGACAATATCCTCTGTACTGTTAAATTACTCGCGGGTCCGACCCGTCGGCGCAATACCACCTTTGAATCAACATCTCGTCAAATCTTGCACATACTCGCCCCAAGAGCCTGTGCCTCTCTTCCATCACATCGAGAACTTTTCCCCTAGATAAATTCTCTTTACTTCAGGATTTCGCCCCAGCTCGCCCGGCGTCCCGGTAAACAGAATCCGCCCATCATTGATGATGTACGCGCGGTCCGTTACGGACAGTGTCTCCCGGACATTGTGATCTGTGATCAGCACCCCGATCCCGTTCACCTTCAGGTCGAAGATAATCTCCTGCAGTTCCAGCACTGCGATTGGATCGATCCCTGAGAACGGCTCATCCAGCAGAATGAACGCCGGTTCAATCGCCAGGCAACGCGCAATCTCCACCCGCCTGCGCTCGCCTCCGCTCAGAGCATACCCAAGCGTTTTGCGCACGTGCCCCAGATTTAGCTGCTCAATCAGTTTCTCCGTTCGCGTGCGCCGCGTCTCCCAGCTCAACTGCTGCGCTTCCAGCACTGCCTGGATGTTCTCTTCCACCGTCAACTTGCGGAACACCGACGGCTCCTGCGGCAGATAGCTGATCCTGTGCTCCCGCGCCCTCAGATACATCGGCAGTCGGGTAATGTCCTCGGCGTTCGCCAGAATCCTACCAGCATCGGCACGCACCAGGCCCACAATCATGTAGAAGCAGGTCGTCTTGCCGGCCCCGTTTGGCCCCAGCAGCCCCACCACCTCGCCCTGCGAGATGGTCATGGTCACACCGCGCACCACCTGGCGTCCGCCATAGGACTTCGCGATATCATCCGTCGCCAGCATTCGCACGCCGGAGACGGCCGGGCTTCCTGCGTTCTGTCTCACCGGGTCCTCAATCTCACTCGTGCGTCGCCCTGCCAACCTGCGAATCAGCGATCTCACCTGCTCGCCTTCTCCCTCTTTGCACCCGTTGCCGTAGACTCGGTCTCTACCTTCCGCGATCGCGTCCCCGGTTCCTCGCCCAGTGCTTGGAGCGTATTATCGCAGGCGCTGAAGTGGAACGACGCCGCCGTCGTACTCCCCCGGGCGTCCACCGCCCTGGCCGGCTGCTCTCCACCCTTGAGGACAAAGCTCCTTTCCGCCGCCTGATACAACAGGTGCTCCCCCGAAACCCGCGTGCCGGGACGAGTCAGCACCACCGCGCCATCGGCGACTATTCGCTCCACCCCGCCTTCCAGCAGGCCCGGCCCCGCACTCTTGCCGTTCTGCTTGCCGAGAAAGGCAGTCGCCTGCGCTGCCTGCACGGTCTCATCCGTCATCTCCGCCCGGACTCCCCCCGTAAATTCCACTTGGTGCAGCGCTCCCGAATAAACCAGCTCCCCGCTTGAGATCTTCACAGCATTTCCTGACGTCTGTCTCCCAGTACTCGTCTGCGACGTCCCCGCCGTAGCCGTTCCACACCCCGCCGCAACTCCCACAGTGGCACGTGCTTGCCCACCGTTCGCAGTGCTATCCCCACCGACCAGGATCGTCCGCACCCCAAATGGCGCTCCGCCGCTCAGCGCCGTCATCCGCTTGTTCGCGCGTTCCACCTGCACCTCAGGGGCCTGAACTTGGTTCCCACCCTGCCACACCCTCACCGGACTCCCGTAGAAGATGGCCGAATCATTCCCTTTCCGAACCTCCGCGCGCTGCGCCAATATGTGCATCGGTTCGGAGCCGGTATTCCCCGCGCCAGCCTGTTGCACATACTCCGCCTTCACCGGCCCGGCCGCGTGCGCGTCGCCACTGCTGCGCTCAATCGACACCTGCTGTGCCCACATGGTCCCCGACGCATCGTTCATCCGCACTCCGCCTGAAAGCACCAGTTGGTCGGAGCCGCCGTTGTAGGCCACCCGATCGGCCGTTGCATGCTGCACCTCCTCGGCCTCTCCCTTGCGCTTGC
>JAICMT010000185.1 GCA_025929125.1 Acidobacteriaceae bacterium
CGATTTCTGGATCATGCCGTTCTATCGCAAAGATGCGCAGAACGGAGTTCACCACCTTCGAGGTCTCAAGGTTGCTCAGTCGCTGATGGCCGGCGTCGATTGGATCCTACCCTGGCTACCACCTGGCGTGACCCTGTGCGACGGCCGCGGAGTCCACGATATTTCGGCATCCGAGTGGGTGCTGGCCGTGATCCTGGCCACAATGAAGCGGCTTCCCCTTTACCGTGACCTGCAGGGAAAGAGCCAGTGGAGCGGATTTGCAACCGTGGAAGACGGGTTCCTGAACGAGCCCGGACCAGCCCGCGGCCAGTACACGGTTCTGGCGGAGGACCTCTCCGGCAAGACAGTACTGATCGTCGGCTACGGATCGATTGGAGCCGCCATTGAGGCACGCCTGAATCCGTTCGGCGTCTCCGTGCTTCGCGTCGCGCGCACCCCTCGTGAGAGCTCAAAGGTGAATTCCGTCCGCGAACTGGATAGGTTGATTCCAAAGGCAGACATCGTGGTGTTGATTGTGCCGCTGACGCCGCAGACCCGCGGACTCATGGGCGAACGGCAGATTCAACTGATGAAACCGGGTGCGCTGTTGGTGAATGCGGCGCGCGGCCCTGTGGTGGATACCGAGGCGCTCGTGAAGGCGCTCGAAGAGAAGCGAATCCGGGCGGCCCTGGACGTGACCGACCCGGAACCACTGCCGGAAGATCATCCCCTGTGGCGCGCTCCGAACTGCCTGATCACACCGCACATCGGCGGGTCGACGCCCGAGTTCATCTTTCGCGCGTTCCGCTTTGCCGCGCAGCAGGTTCGCCGGTTTGCGGCCGGCGAACCGCTGGAGAACGTCGTGACCGAGGCGGGATACTGAGCATCAGCCCGGGAGCGAAGACTTACTCCTCGTCGTCGGTCTCATCGACATCGCCGTCATCGTCTTCGTACTCGTCGTCTTCTTCGTCCTCTTCTTCCTCTTCCTCGTCCTCGTCGTCCTCATACTCGTCTTCGTCGTCGTCTTCGGTCGCTTCGTCCTCGTCGTCTTCCAGCTCTTCGTCGTCCTCCTCCTCCTCGTCTTCTTCCTCGTCTTCCTCATACTCATCGTCGTCGTCGGCGGTGGATTTGGCAGCGAACTGCGGGGTGAGGGTTTCGTCTTCCATCTCGGTGAACATTCGAACGTCTCCTGGCTGTGGCGTTTTATTCGCGATTGGACGTATGTAAGGCGGTTACGGTTGTGAAGCGCTGCGCAGGTAGTGCCGACAACCTATTTCGGTTCGAGGACGTCCCTGACCGGGACAGCGCCTGCGCTAAACACATTCGATTGTGCAGTTTACATTCAAAAACAAGAAAACAGGATAGTTACAGGTAAAAAGCGCGAATGACCACCCGCTTCTAGTCTCCCGTAAGTGGCCGGCTTAGAGACCTCACGGCTGGCGGAGCGCAGCTTCGATACCGGAGTTCACCTCGGCCTGTGCGAACTCGGCGGCGACACGGATTCCGTTCATGATGGCGCGCTCATTCGAGGAACCGTGGCCAACGATGCAGACGCCCCGGACGCCGAGCAGGGGCGCTCCGCCATACTCCGAGTAATCCAGCCGCTTTTTGAAATCGGCGAAGGCCCTGCGCGAGAGCAGTGCGCCGACCTGCGAGGTAACCGTAGACTTCAGGGCTTCGCGGAGCATGACGCTGAAGAGCTTGGCGGCGCCTTCGATGCTTTTCAGCGCGACATTACCAACGAACCCATCGCAAACCGTCACGTCGGAACGGCCGTTGAAGAGATCGCGTCCTTCCACATTGCCGATGAAGTCGATGCCCGGCACGGCTCGGAGCAGAGGCAAAGTGTCGTGGATGAGGGCATTGCCCTTGGAGTCCTCTTCGCCAATGGATAGCAGGCCAACGCGAGGACTGGCGGTGTGCAGTACGCTACGGGCGTACATATTGCCCATCACGGCGAACTGAACCAGATTGTCGGGATCGCAGTCGACGTTGGCCCCCACATCGAGCAACAGCGAAGGAGTGCCGGTAATGGTGGGGACAATAGTAGCAAGCGCGGGACGGTGGACGCCGGCGAGCATCCCCAGCACCATCTTGGCTGTGGCCATGGCGGCACCGGTGTTGCCCGCAGTGAAGAAGCCGGCGGCAGTTCCCTCGCGCACCATTCGCAAGCCGACTCGCATGGAGGAGTCGCGCTTGGCGCGGACCGCCTGGGCCGCCTTGTCGTCCATGGTGATCCACTCTGAGGCGTGGACTATGCGGATATTGGGTTCGGTCGCGCCGGGCCAGCGAAGAGCTTTGTCCAGTGCGGGGCGCAGAACCTCTTCCGGTCCGACCAGGTGGACACAGACGTCGAAATGTCGGCAGGCCAGAAGGGCCCCCCGAATCTCTGGCTCGGGAGCCCGGTCGGAACCCATGGCATCTACCACGATCTCTATTGGCATGTCTGGGGTAGCTTACCGCGATCGAAGCACAAATACAGCGATTCCGCGTTCCCTCGGCGGGAAGTCAGAAGGAGGTGCGTGAAGATGCCGGAATGCTAGCTGGCTTCTTTGCCGGCAACGAGCTCGCGGCCCTTGTAGTGACCGCACTTGCCACAGACGCGGTGCGGGAGCTTGCGCTCGTGGCAGTTCGGACACTCGGAGGTGCTGACCGGGGTGAGGAAGTCGTGGGAGCGGCGCTTGGCGGTACGCTGCTTGGAGTGGCGGCGTTTGGGATTCGGCATTGCAGATTCCTTTCGAAGCTGGCCTCCGCAAGCTGGTTTCGCTGCGACTCGTGGCCGGTGCTCGAGAAAACTCGTTTATTTAGCGGACTTGACTGTGCCGGCCAGCCCTGAAAGCGCATTCCACCGCGGATCCGCGGCGGGCGAGCAGTTACAGGTTCCTGTGTTCAGGTTCTGGCCGCAGCGCGGGCAAAGTCCTTTGCAGTCCGCATTGCAGAGCGTACGGCTGGGCAGGGAGAGAAGCACCTGTTCCCGCACGACGTCTTCAAGAGAAAGACCGCTTTCTTCATAATATCCGATTTCCGTTTCGTCGACAGTAATGGATCGCTCTCCCGGGTCAGAATCTGCTTCTGCAGGCCGGAAAATCAGGTCAAAGGCTCCCTCCACCGGGGTACGGACCGGCTCTACGCAACGGGCGCAGAGGAGCTCAAAATTGCCTTTGAAGGCAGCCCGGAGGCGAATATCGGCCACTTGGTGGTTGTGGCCGCGGTGCTCGACGACGAGATCGGCGCGCCCGGTGACGGGCACCGGACCGACCTGGGTAACGTCCGGGGCGTACTCAAGCAGACCGGCAGGGATGGATTCGTCGATGAGGAGGGATTCTTTTTCAAGCTGAAGCGGGGTGATAAGCATGGTCCTGAGGGTAAGTATATGCCTGTAATTCGGCGCTACCAGTGCTATTGCTGTGGAGTTTCGCGGTGAGTGAATGAAACGCGCTTGATCTGATTTCGATCGTAAGTTTTGATCTCTCCTCCAACCCGTATCTGCACGTCCATGCCGCTGACGGACAGCAAATCGCCTGAAATCACAGAACCGTCCCGGAGTTCCACCGTGTCCAACGCCGCGACACCCAGCTCATAGCTGATGCTGCCTCCATTCACATCCCTCGGGCCCATTTCAAACGGGAACTTGCCAGTCGCATAGCCCTCTTTCGAGAATTCAGCCACGTGCTTTCCGATGGAGATGTCAACGAGCTTTGGGGTGGTTCCGACTTCTTTCCCATCAAGCCGCACGAGAGCCCCTTGTGGCACCGAGTTAATGGTGACAGAGAGTCTGTGGGGCTCTTCGCTGGCCAGGGACACGGATGCGGGCGTTCCAGATGCGTAAAGATTGATTTCAAACCTAACAGTCTCGGAGGCACCCACATTGGACAAGGCAATCGTTCCGTCGCCGATTCGGATGTGTGCTTTGTCGAAGACATAGATCGCCAGGTTTACCGCGCCCAGCCGCTTTCCCGATAGATTCTCGGCCGTGATATCGGCAACGTACGGATGTGCCTTACCCAAGCTCCCGCCGACCATCTTGAATTTGGAAAACGTGAATCGCAGCACAGGGGTGCCGGAATCGACCCAGTCAAGCGTCTGGAACGGCGGCTCTTTCGCGAAACACGGAACGGCCGTAAATAGTAGGAGGCAAACAGCCCACAACTTCGACATTCGCATTACTCCACAGTTGGCTCCAGTCTAATCGGATTGGGCCGGAGATCTGTTCTTTGTTCTCGGCGAATGCTGATGCCGTCAGAGATGTGGGCGGCTAACCGAGATTCCCGATGATGCGGGTGCTCGCCGACGTGGATGTGCGGAAGATGAGCAACTTACCTAATATCTGGGACCGGCCACTGGTGCAAACAGACGAATGGCGGCGATCCCGGCGGCCCCCGCCTCCAGGCAGTCGGGGATATTCTCCTGGGTGATGCCGCCGAGGGCGAGGACAGGCACCGGAGAGGCAGCTGCGCAGATGGTGCCTAGGAGATTGAGGCCGGTTCCGCGGGAGATGAGAACTTCGGTGGTGTGAGCAGTTGCAGGATCGGATACGACTTTCTCAAATACCGGGCCGAACAGGATGAGCGAAGGGCCCAGCGCTCGGACTCGAATTACTTCAGCCAGCGAGTGGCAGGAAATACTGACAATCGGCTGGGGCAGGTGGGCCGCGGCA
>JAICMT010000378.1 GCA_025929125.1 Acidobacteriaceae bacterium
CAGAACGTCTTCACCAGCGCCAAGGTCTTTTCTCTCATTGCTGTCGTGCTGGTCGGCTTTGTGGCAAAAAATGCCGTGGCGCTCGAGGCGAACTTCGGCACCGCCTGGCACAACTTCTGGTTGGGCTCCCATAGACTTCATCCCATTCAGGTCGGCATCGGCGGCCCCGTCGCATACGTTGGACTGTTCACCGTGCTCGCTGTGGCTCAGGTCGGCAGCCTCTTCAGCGCTGACGCCTGGAACAACGTCACCTTCACCGCCGGCGAGGTCCGCAACCCGCGCCGCAATCTTCCGCTCTCGCTCGCCCTAGGAACCGGCGTCGTGCTGCTCCTCTACATCGCATGCAACTTCGTCTACCTGAGTGTTCTTCCCTTATCGGCCAGCATGAGCTCATGCGTTGGAGCAGGCTGTCCTGCCGCTTTATCTCCGGTTCTGCTCCACGGGATCACCGGAGCGTATCAGGACCGGGTTGCCACCTCGGTGATGGAAGTAGCCTTCGGAGCCATCGGCGCGAAGCTCATGGCCGCCGCCATCCTCATCTCCACCTTCGGCTGCGTCAACGGCATGCTGCTTGCCGGCGCCCGCGTGTATTACGCCATGAGCCGGGATGGGCTCTTCTTTCAGTCCGCAGGGCAGCTCAGCCAACGCACTCAGGTACCCGTCAATTCGCTCTGGATGCAATGCGGCTGGACTTGCCTGCTTTGCCTCTCCGGCAGCTACGGCCAGTTGCTGGACTACGTCATCTTCGCCGTCCTCGTCTTTTACATCCTCACCATCTTCGGACTCTTCGTCCTGCGCAGAATCCAGCCCGATGCACCCCGCCCGTATCGCGCCCTGGGATATCCCATTCTGCCCGGTCTCTACATCGTCATGGCCGCATGGATTTGTGTTGTACTCTTGCGGTACAAACCCCAGTACACTTGGCCAGGCCTCGCGCTCGTTTTGCTCGGGGTACCGGTCTATCTGCTGTGGCGCAAGTCGGGTCCTCCAGCCACGGACCCGCAACAAGAATCTTCAGCGAGCTGAGGCAAGCGACCGTTGGAAAGGGAGACTCCGGAGCGAATGGCAAATCTGCTGAAAACGAAGCCGCTCGACACCATCCTTGCCGAGTCCGAAGAGACCGGCGTCCACACTCTCCGCCGCTCTCTTGGAGCTACTAATCTCGTAACCCTGGGCATCGGCGCAATCATCGGCACCGGTATCTTCGTGCTGACCGGCCAGGTGGCTGCGGAATACTCCGGCCCCGGAGTGGTCTTCACCTTCATCGTTGCGGCAATCTGCTGCGTCTTCGCAGGGCTTTGCTATGCCGAATTTGCCGCGATGATTCCCGTGGCCGGTTCCGCTTACACCTACGGCTACGCCACCCTCGGCGAAATCTTCGCCTGGATCATCGGCTGGGACCTGGTGCTCGAATACGCCTTCGGCGCAGCTACCGTCTGCTCCGGCTGGAGCGGCTACGTCCTCTCCCTCGGGCAGGACTTCGGACTGCGCCTTCCTCCATCGCTCGCGGGTGTCCCCGGTTCCACTTTCGTCGTGTGGCACGGACACTGGGAGCTCCTCAATACCGCCCTCAAAGATAAGCTCGTGATGGCGGGCACCGATCCCATGTCGCTGCCTCAGCAGCACGGTGTTTTCAACCTGGTCGCCTTCCTCGGCATCATGTTCGCCACCACGGTTCTGATCATCGGCATAAAGGAGTCGGCAAACTTCAATAGCTTCATCGTGGTCGTCAAGGTCGCGGTGCTGCTCGTGTTCATCGCAGTCGGCGGCTATACCCTTTCGATTCACCCCGAACTGCTCAAGGCCAACTGGCACCCGTTCGTCCCGCCGAACCTCGGCCACTTCGGTGACTTCGGCTGGTCCGGCGTGGCCCGGGGAGCCGCCGTCATCTTTTTCGCTTACATCGGATTCGACGCCGTCTCCACTGCCGCGCAGGAATCCAAGAACCCTAAACGGGACATGCCCATTGGCATCCTCGGCTCGCTTGCCCTCTGCACCGTCCTCTATATTCTCGTCGGCTTCGTGCTCACCGGACTGGTCAACTACCGGCATCTCGGCGTTCCGGATTCGCTCGCCGTCGGCATGGACGCGACCGGCTTCCGCTGGGGCTCGCTGCTCGTCAAGGTCGGCGCACTCGGCGGCCTCACCAGCACCATGATCGTCATGCTGCTCGGCCAGAGCCGGGTGTTCTTCTCCATGTCGCGCGATGGCCTGCTGCCGGAGATGTTCTCAAAGGTGCACCCGCGCTTCCGCACCCCGTGGATCTCATCGCTCACCGTAGGAATCGTCGTCGCAGTCTTCGCCTCCACCATACCGCTCGACAAACTGGGCGAAATGACCAGCATAGGAACCCTGCTCGCCTTCATTATCGTCAGCGCCGGCGTCTGGGTACTAAGAAAGCGCAGCCCCGAAATTCCGCGGCCCTTCCGCGCCCCTTGGATGCCGGTAACCCCTATCCTGGGAATTGGCTTCGCACTTCTGATGATGTGCTCCCTCCCCCTGGCAACCTGGATCCGGCTTGTCGTATGGCTTATCGTCGGGCTGGTCATCTACTTCTTCTATGGCCGCAGCCACAGCCGGGTCCAGAGAGACCTCGCGCCTGTCCCGCCGAACTAACTCGGCCGGGATTCTTGCGGCTCGAGGAGTAAACCTCGCAGCATCGCCAACTCCGGCCCGCTGAACCGGCAGTGCTCCACAGCCCTAACGTTTGCCTCCAGATGGCGCGGCTGCATCATCGCGGGGATCGCCGCGTGCACGCCGCTGCCATTGAGGATCAGGTTCAGCACCAGCTCCGGCATGAGTGCAGCATCCGGCGTCAGCTTCTCGCGCACGCCTGCC
>JAICMT010000294.1 GCA_025929125.1 Acidobacteriaceae bacterium
CGCCGTCATCGCAACTTCGCTGGTGCTGATCTCTGTCTTTGTGCCGGTGAGCTTCTTTCCTGGAACCACAGGAATTCTATACAAACAGTTTTCGCTGACGATTGCGTTTTCAATTGCGATCTCTGCGTTCAACGCTCTGACACTCTCACCGGCACTGTCCGCTCTGCTGTTGCGGCCGGAGACTCGGCCCACCGGAATCATGGGGGCGATTCTCAATCCGGTGGAAGCGCTGATCCGGGCTGTCATTCGCTGGTACGCGAAGGCGGTGGCATGGGTAGTCCGTTGGAGGTATGCCTTCCTGGTGCTGTTCGTGGCCGGGCTGACGGCGACTATCTACATGTACAACCACGTGCCGACGGCGTTCGTCCCCACGGAGGACCAGGGGTACTACATGATTTTGGTGCAGGCCCCCCCGGGAGCATCGCTCTCCTACACCACTGCGTTTGCGGATAAGGGCGCGCAACTGGCTGCGCAGGATCCCGATGTCTACGGCACCTTTTCGGTCATGGGCTTCTCGCAGACGGGAGGCAGCTCTTCGAATGCCGGCCTGATCTTCGTGCCGCTGCGCCCGGTGGACGAGCGAACGCGCAAGGGAGATGGGCATTCGGCGCACGACATTGTCGCGCGTATCTCTCCCAAACTCTTCAGCATCCCCGGCGGGACTCTGTTTGCCGTAGAACCTCCGGCGATTCAGGGCATTGGGACCGTGGGCGGCTTTCAGTTCATTCTTCAGGATGCCGGTCGAAATACCTTTGGAGATATCGATCGCATTGCGCACACGATGGTGGGAGCCGCGCGTGATCCGCACTCCGGCCTGGTGAACCTGAATACGACTTTTACCGCGAATGATCCGCAGATTTCTGTCGTGATCGACAGGCAGAAGGCCGAGGCCATGGGAGTGCCGCTTTCGCAGGTGACCAGCGCGATGAGCACCTTCATGGGGTCCGCGTATGTGAACGACTTCAGCTTCAATAACCGCTCCTACCGGGTGTATGTGCAGGCCGATCAGAAGTTCCGCCGGACGGTTGGAGATCTGCGGCAGTACTATGTTCGGTCAAACTCCGGCCAGATGGTTCCTCTGGACAATCTGGTTGCGGTGAACGAGGAGTCGGGACCGCAGGTGATTTATCACTACAACATGTTTCGGTCGGCGGAAATCGATGGGTCTCCTGCGCCGGGTCTGAGTTCGGGCCAGGGGCTCGAAAACATGGTTCGACTGTTCGATAAGGTCAAGCTTCCGGGCATGACGTACTCGTGGACCGGACTCGCCCTGGAAGAGGTGGAATCCTCCGGCAAGGCGCTGCTGATCTTTGGCCTGGGACTGCTGGTGGTGTACCTCACGCTCTCAGCGCAGTATGAGAGCTTTGCGCTGCCGTTCATCATCCTGCTCGCCGTTCCCATGGCTGTGCTGGGGGCGCTGGGACTGGTCTCCCTGCGTGGCATCAGCGACGACGTGTATGTGCAGATCGGACTGGTGATGCTGATCGGTCTGTCGGCCAAGAACTCCATTCTTATTGTGGAGTTTGCCGAACAGCAGCTTGAGCAAGGCCGCTCCATCATTGAAGCGGCTATCGTTGCGGCTGAGCTCCGCCTCCGTCCCATCCTGATGACCAGCTTTGCCTTTATTCTGGGCGTGCTGCCGCTCTACTTCGCGACCGGAGCCGGCGCTCTGGGACGGCACTCGGTGGGTACGGCGGTGGTCGGCGGAATGCTTGTTTCCACTCTCCTCAACCTGTTCTTTATTCCCGTGCTTTACGTCCTGCTGAAGACCTTGCTGAGCAAAGTTGTCAGGAAGAAGCCCGCTCCTGCCGCGCTGCCGCCCTGCTAGGGCGGCAGCAGGACGGTAGTGGCACACTGTGCCGCTGGAGGCGTCGGTTTCCCATTCCTTGCATGCAAGTACGAAAATCATCGTTGACATACGAGAGAATTCGTACTACAGTCGTTTTCCATGAACGACACACCAAAGCCGGTCACACCAGCGAACCTTCCTACAGAAGCTGAGCTGGAGATTCTGAACATCCTCTGGGCCTCCGGGCCAGGCACGGTTCGCGACGTGCACACCCGGATCAGCAAGGGTGTTGGATACACCACGGTGCTGAAGCAGATGCAGCTGATGGTGGAAAAAGGACTGCTCAGCCGGACCGAGGAGCATCGCTCCCACGTTTACACGCCACGGATTGCGAAGCAGCAGACTCAACGCCGCTTGGCGCGCAACCTGCTGCAGCGCGCCTTCGACGGCTCCGCGCGTGACCTGGTGCTGGGAGCGCTCTCCGCGCAAAAGGTGTCGGCGAATGAGCTTGCGGAGATTCGCAGATTGCTCGATGACTACGAGAAGGGGAGAGTATGACGGCCATCCATTTGTTGCAAAGCGGACTCGCCCAGGCAATGATCGGCGCGCTGGGATGGGCTCTGGTGCATTTTGTGTGGCAGGGTGCACTGGTCGGCTTGACCTTGTGGTGCGTGCTCGCGCTGACTGCCGGAAGGGCCTCCGACGTGCGCTATGCTGCTGCCTGCACGGCGCTTTTCGCCATGATGGCGCTGCCGGCCGTGACGTTTGTCCGCCTTGCCGCGCACGCATACGAGTCGGTTGCCTCGAGTGGATTGTTGGCCAACGGCGGAAGCATGTCTATCAGCGCCGATGGGGCCTCGGCGGTAAGCGTGTGGGCGTTGTGGGTGGACCGGATGGATGCCAGCATGCCATGGCTGATGCTGGCATGGTGCGCAGGAGTGCTGGTGTTTACCTTGCGGCTGGCGCTCGGGCTGCAGGTGGTACGGCGGCTGAGACTGCGTGAGACGCATGCTGTCAACGAACGCATGCAGCAGTTGTTTGAGCGCCTCTGCGTCCGGTTGCAGGTAAGGCAAGGTGTCGCGCTGCTTCACTCGGCGCGAGTGCATGTGCCAACGGTCATCGGCTGGATGAAACCAGTTGTGCTGCTGCCAGTTGCTAGCCTCACCGGATTCTCGGAACTGCAGATCGAGGCGCTACTCGCGCACGAACTCGCGCACATCCGGCGCAATGATTATCTGGTCAGCGTCTTGCAGTCCATGGTCGAGGCGGTGCTGTTTTACCATCCCGTCGTCTGGTGGGTTTCCAGGCAGGTGCGGCGGGAGCGTGAGTGCTGCTGCGACCAGCTCGCGGCTCGGATCTGCGGAGATCGCGTGGCCTACGCGCGCGCGCTTTCTGTGCTGGAGGAGAAACGCCGGCTTCTGCCGGAGATGGCCTTAGGGGCAAACGGAGGACTATTGACAATGCGGATCAAACGGGTGCTTGGATATCGTGAGGAGATCATCTCAGGAAGTTTGGCGTGGGTGCTCCTGCTGGCCGTGACGGTGGCGGCAGGCGGCAGCATCGTCGTACGGCTGGCGCATGCGGAAACCGCGCCAGCGGGCACTAAGCTCGCGCAGGCCGCCGCAGGCTCGCAGTTGTCGACTCCAGCCAGCCAGGCCGGGGAGCAGGCGCCACTCTCCC
>JAICMT010000514.1 GCA_025929125.1 Acidobacteriaceae bacterium
CTGCAGGCCATGGCGGTGGACTTCCCGCAGGTCCACGGGCATCCCAACCGGCTGCCGTTTGAGGGCGTGCTTACGATGGTCGATGTGGCCAGCGACCGCTCGCCTTCGGGTGCCCGTGGCCACCGCGTCATTCTCACCCGCGCCGCCGCAGAGGCTGCCCTGCCCAGTCTGCTGGGCATGGCAGTCGACTATAAGGCTGGGTGGGATGGCCACGACGCCCGCCAGAAATGCGGCATCATCACCACCGCCGAGCTTGATGGCCGCAGGCTTCGCGTGGCCGGCTTCATCTTCGCCAAGGACTTTCCGGAGATCGAGCAGCAGATGCGCAGCGGGGATAACACGAACGCGTGTGCCGGGATCGCGTCCGGCGCGATGGGCATGAGCTACGAGCTTGCCGATGCCCACGTTGCGGATATGCGCGCGCAGGTCTGGACCCTGACCCAGGCGACCTTCACCGGCGCGGCGATCCTGCTGCGCGACAAGGCCGCCTACCAGGACACCAGCTTCCGAGTCCACGCTCGCCGGCATTCAGGCGCGCGGTCGCATTAGCCACCGGGCCGTTCACCTCCACAACCAGTTGCTTCATCGTCGCAGGGCGTCACTTCGGGGAGGCCCCATGCGCGCGCAGAGCACCGCGCCGCGTGTGGGGCCATTCTTTCTGTGCTATTGCACGACAAGCAACATAGACCGTTACAAATACAAAGGAATCCCATCATGACATTCATTGGAGTGCTCGAATCCATTGGAAAAGGCTTCGAGAAGGGCCTCAAATGGGGCCTCGCCTATGCCGTTCCCGCGGAGAGGCTGGTCGCCCTCCTCTATCCGGCGGCCGCGCCCAGCGTAGGCCCGCTCATCAGCGCTACGGAGCTGGTGCAGTCCGCCGTCCTGCTGGTGGAGCAGAAATACGCGGCGGCCAACAACCAGCACGGTACCGGCGCGGAGAAGCTGGCTGACGTGCTCCAGCTCGCCGCCCCGATCGTCACCCAGCTGCTCAAGCAGGCCGGGATCGAAGCCGACTCCAGCTACATGGAAAAGCTGGTCTCCGCAGTCGTCGCCATCCTCAATGTCCAGCAGATGCCCGGCGCGCCCGCAGCCGCCTAGACATTTCTGTCCCTCAATCAACCCGCTTTAAGGAGCCCCTATGGACCACACCGAAGATCTCACCGCCACCCTGGACCGTCTCGCCGCAGCCGCAGCCGCGCTGGAGCAGATGACTGAGCGCCTTGCCGGGACTGACGAGTCCACCATCAGCCGCATCGTCGCGCAGGTAGAAGACCGCCGCAGCGCTGAGCTGGAGCAGAAGCTCGCCGCCGCCGAACAGCGCATTGCCGAGCTCGAAGCCGCCGCATCCCGCACCGATTACAGCGCACGCAAGACCGTTCCCACCGCTGCCGTCAACCTGCTGGCCAAGCACGGCGTCGCACTCGACTCTGTTGAGGCTGGAACCCTCGACGCCGCACTCTCCGGGCTGAGCCTGGAGCAGCGCTTCGCAGTCAAAGCCCAGCTGCTTCGCGTCGGGCTGCTCCCCTAAGGCCGCTCTCGCCAAGTGCGCCAGAACGCGTTGCGGCTTCCCTCAGAGGAGGTCTTCCAAAACAGAAGGCCGGTCGCAGCTGTGACCAGTGCGCAGATCCCA
>JAICMT010000518.1 GCA_025929125.1 Acidobacteriaceae bacterium
CGCGATCAAGCCGATTCATTTTGCCGATACGGTCCGCGGCCAGTACGGCCCCGGCATGGTGGACGGCAAGCCGGTTCCGGGATATCGCGAAGAGGACCGCGTGCATCCGCGCTCGCAGACCGAGACGTTCGCGGCGCTGCGGCTGGAGATTGAGAACTGGCGCTGGGCTGGCGTGCCCATCTACATTCGCGCGGGCAAGCGCCTGGCTAAGCGCGTGACCGAGATCACCATCCAGTTCAAGCAGCCGCCGCTGATGCTGTTCAAGGATACGGAAGGCAAGTACATGGAGGGCATGAAGTCCAACGTGATCTCCATGCGCATTCAGCCGGATGAGGGCATCGCGCTGCGCTTCGAGGCCAAGGTGCCCGGCCCGTCGATGCACCTGAGCCCGGTGGATATGGACTTCTGCTACTCGAGCGCGTTCGGCGTCTCTTCCGCCAACGGCTATGAGCGCCTGCTGCTGGATGCCATGCTGGGCGACGGCACGCTGTTTGCGCATCGCGACGACGTGGAAGCGACCTGGGCACTGATGACGCCGGTGCTGGAGTACTGGGCCAAGAACCCGGTGAAAGACTTCCCCAATTACGCTGCCGGCACCTGGGGACCCTCCGCTGCCGACGCGCTGATGGAGATGGATAATCGCAAGTGGCGGAAGCTGTAAGGCTGAGTTTCCGATCTTCTATCGCTGGGTGAGGGGCTGGGATGCCGCGAGCTGTTTCGGTGACGTATGCTGTGTGGCCCACGCCGGCCGAAGTTGCGGCTGGAGCCGCGGACCTCTTTGCCTCCGCGGCGATCACTGCGGCAAATACTCGCGGACAGGCGCGCATTGCGATCTCGGGCGGCACTACGCCGAAGGCGATGTTCGCGCTGCTGGCGGACCGCTCGCAGCCGTATTTTGCGCGGGTGCCGTGGGAGAAGCTGCAGCTCTTCTGGGTGGATGAGCGCACGGTGCCGCCGGACCACAAGGACTCGAACTACGGTATGACGAAGGCGGCGATGCTGGACCACGTGCCGCTTCCCGCGGCCAACATCCACCGCATTCAGGGCGAGCTGGAGCCCGAAGCCGCAGCCGACCACTACGAGGCGGAGATTCGCACCAGCTTCCGCCTGGAGGGCGCCGAGACTCCGACGTTTGACCTGGTGCTGCTGGGCATGGGCGACGACGGTCATACCGCCTCGCTGTTTCCGCATACGGAGGCGCTGCACGCGCTCGGCCGCATCGCCGTCGCGAATCGTGTGGAGAAGATGGATACCTGGCGGGTTACGCTGACGTGGCCGGTCATCAACCATGCCCGGCGAGTCGCCTTCCTCATCGAAGGCGCGGGCAAGCGCGACATTCTGCGCGACGTGCTGCTGGGTGCGTACGATCCGGAGACCAAACCGTCGCAGCTGATCCGACCGGCGAGCGGGACGTTGAGCCTTCTACTGGATGCAGCCGCTGCTGCGGCCCTGCCCAATGATCCCGGTCAGCCGCCGCCGTACATTGGTTCGCTGGAGTTGAAGTAGATGATTCTCGCGGGAGACGTGGGCGGCACCAAGATTCATCTGGCGCTGTACGGATTCGCCGGCGGCCGGCTGAAGCTGATCCGTGATACCCGCTTTCCGGCGCA
>JAICMT010000373.1 GCA_025929125.1 Acidobacteriaceae bacterium
ACATCACGTTCGTTGGAATCCAGCCATGAAGATCCTCATTCCCGGCGGCAGCGGACAAATCGGCACGATCCTCGCCCGCCATCTCCACCCGCGAGGTCACGAGGTCGTCGTTCTCTCTCGCACTCCCAAGCCGGCACCCTGGCGCACGATGCACTGGGACGGCGCCACACCAGGCCAATGGACCACCGAACTCGAAAACTCAGACGCCGTCATCCACCTCTCCGGTCGCAGCGTCAACTGCCGCTACACGCCCGCCAACCGTCGTGCCATCTTCGATTCACGCGTCGTTCCTACCACCCTGCTCGGTCGAGTCATAGCGGAAGCGCGTAATCCACCGCGTCTCTGGCTCAATGCCTCCACCTCGACCTATTACCGCCACGCGCTCGACCGTCCTCAAGACGAGTTCACCGGCGAACTCGGCGATCTTCCCTCCCAGCGCGGCACACGTGAACCTGCCGATCTGCCCGAAACCTGGTCCTTCTCGATCGATGTTGCCCACCGGTGGGAGCAGGTCTTCGCCGCAGCCCCTACGCCGCGCACCCGCAAGGTCACACTTCGCTCCTCTATGACGATGAGCCCCGACCGCGGCGGAGTGTTCGCTGTGCTCTCGGATCTCGTCCGCGCCGGGCTCGGTGGCACTGAAGGTCCCGGAAACCAATATGTCTCGTGGGTTCACGACCAGGACTACTGCCGGGCGATCGAGCAACTGCTCGCGCATCCGGAAATCACGGATGCCACGCGAGGCATCGTCAACCTCACCTCTCCCAACCCACTGCCGAACCGAGACTTCATGCGTGAGCTGCGCCGTGCGTGGCACGCTCCCATCGGGCTTCCAGCCACCTCACCGATGCTCGAAATTGGCGCGCTCTTCCTGCGGACAGAAACCGAGCTCATCCTGAAAGTCGGCGCGTCGTACCCACCGTGCTTCTGAACAGCGGCTTCACCTTCCAATTTCCGACTTGGTCCGAAGCGGCCGCCGACCTCGTCTCCCGATCCAAAGCGAAGGAATGACGCAGGTGCAATAGGCTCAATTCTGGTACCAGATCCGGCGCAAATCCGATTGAACCTTTCAATTCTCCGTCGGCATCTTTTCGGCTTGGTCCACGATCAGTTGCCGTACCGTCGCGCGTGAGGACTCCAGCTTCAACCCCAGTTTCTCAATCGAGCCAGTGATCGTGGACCCGCTTCCACCCGCTGGATCGGACGCTTCGCCGGACGCAACACCGCCTGCTCCATTCGGACCTTCGGTCGGTATATTCATCCCTGCCCGCCTCGCCGCAGCCATCAGGTCCGCAAGCGCGATCTGCAATGAAACCTTGTAGTGTCCTTTCAGACCCGTCCGGTCCACCACCTCCTTCGAGCCGGGGCCGCCGATCTGCATCGTCTGGTTCACCATATCCACAAACCCAGTCATGGCCACTCCTTCCCCATCGATCTGGAGTGCCTGCGCCTGGGGATCCATCTTCTCCGTAAACAGGCCGCGGGTCCCCATATTGATGACCGCCTGCCCGGCGGCCGGACTGCCGGTGATGAGTGCCGGACCATCCGGTAGGTCCATCTTCATCTGCCCCGGCTTCAGCGGTGCGCTCAGGTCCAAAGGTGGCTGCTCAGGCGAGTCCGTCAGCTTCGGCCCGTCCTTGCCTACTACCAGCGCAAGCACGGGCTGGTCGCGCTCTTCCACGTGAGCCTTCAGCTTGAAGCGGTCGATCAGCAGCGCCTTCAGCATCTCCGGCGCATCGTCCTTGGTCGAGCCTTCCGGCATGCGTGCAGCAATGTCGAAGTGTTCGGAGTTCATCCAGTCCGGCGCAACCACTTCGTAGGGCTTCACGTTGTAGGCATAGATCAGAAGGTCATGCAGCGACATGTACGTGTACTCGGCCCGTAGCCCGTCAATGTGCGCCCCGAAGTTCGGCATCTGGCCGGCGCGCATCTGGGCCTGAAGTTTCGGTATATCCAGTGGCGCAGAAGGTCTAACTGTTGCCACCTCGAAGGTCTTCGGGGCCTGGCACCAGGCTGGGGCTGCCAACAAAACTGCGGCCACCAATAAATTTGCGCACTTCACTGTCGTCATTCTTTTCTCCGTGACAACGTCTACGCGGTGCCAACTAGACAAGTTCCAAACGACGTCATTTTCAACGCCCGACGCGGTTTATTTGCCCAGCGCCTTCGTGATCCCAGCCTCTGCCAGCGGCGCCATAATCGCGTAGCCGGCGGTATTCGGATGCACGCCATCGGGGCTCAGGGCCGCTTTCATCGCGCCGTTCCCGTCGGCCATCGGCGTGTAGTAATCCACCCACACCAGGCGTTCGCCGTCCGCCCACGCCTTCAGCTGCTGGTTGAGCGCCTGGATCTTGTGCGCCGGTTGCAGCCCGCGATGCCACCAGAAGTCATCGGCAGGCAGAATGGAGCACACAACCAACTTGATGTTGTTGGCGCGCGCCATCTCCAGCATGGCGCGAAAGTCGTCCAGCGTCATCTGCGGCGTCATGGGACCGGTGTTTTCCGCCACATCATTGGTTCCGGCAAGAACAATCACCACCGCCGGCTTCAAATCCACGACATCCTGATGGAAGCGCAGCACCATCTGCTCGGTCGTCTGAGCACTGATGCCACGGTCGATATACGGCTTCCCAGCGAAGAACTGGTTCCAACTCCGCGCCCAGCCCTCGGTGATGGAGTCACCGAAGAAGACGACGCGCTTCTCTCCGGCGGCAGGAGGCCCAAGCTGGGCATTCCGATCGCGATACGTCGCCAGTTGCGGGAAATCCATCAGCTTCTTCTGGAGCGTGGCCAGATCCGGAGGCGGCGGCTCCGGCCTGGTGGCGCGCGCAGCGGAGGAGGAAGCAGGCGGGGG
>JAICMT010000177.1 GCA_025929125.1 Acidobacteriaceae bacterium
TATACGCAGCCTCAACGTGGCTCTGCGCCAGCTCATGGATCTCTACCAGTGCATTCGCCCGGTCAAGTACTACCAGGGCGTCCCCAGCCCGGTAAAGCACCCCGAGCAGCTCGACGTCGTTATCTTCCGCGAGAATACGGAAGACATTTACGCCGGCATCGAATTCCGCGAGGGAACCCCCGAGGCGAAGAAGTTCATTGAATTCGTGAACGAAGACATGCTGAAGGGCGGCAAGAAGAAGATCCGCGTCGACTCAGGCGTTGGCGTTAAGCCCATCTCCATCACCGGCTCAAAACGTCTGGTCCGAGCGGCTATCAAGTACGCCCTCGCGAACGGCCGCAAGGTTGTCACCCTCGTCCATAAGGGCAACATCCAGAAGTTCACTGAGGGCGCGTTCCGGGAGTGGGGCTATGAAGTTGCCACCCAGGAGTTCCGCGATCAGACCATTACCGAGCGTGAGAGCTGGATCCTCGGCAACCTGGAGGCCAACCCGAAGCTGACGGCCGAGGAGAATGCCGCTCTCATCGAGCCCGGCATCGAATTCGCACCAAAGGAGTTCGGTGACTCCATCGTCGCCGAGGTCAAGCAGGTGCTGGCCTCTATCGGGGAGTCCCACGGAGCAGGGAAGTGGAAGTCCAAGGTGCTCGTCAATGACCGCATCGCCGACTCGATCTTTCAGCAGATCATCATCCGGCCCAGCGACTACAGCGTGTTGGCCACGACAAACCTCAACGGCGACTATATCTCCGACGCAGCGGCGGCCCAGGTAGGCGGACTTGGCATTGCGCCCGGAGCCAACGTCGGCGACGGCTATGCGGTATTCGAAGCGACCCACGGAACGGCACCGAAGTACGCGGACAAGGACGTCATCAATCCTGGCTCGGTCATCCTCTCCGGCGTCATGCTGTTCGACTTCATCGGCTGGAGCGAGGCCGCCCGCCTTATCGAATCATCCATGGAGAAGACCATCCAGCAGAAGTTTGTCACCTATGACTTCGAGCGCCAGATGCAGGGTGCAACCAAGTTGAAGACCAGCCAGTTCGCCAGCCGCATGATCGAGAACATGGGCTGACGGCGTTGTCCGGGGAACGTTGGCGTTGTGCGGTTATCGGCAGACGAGTACGCTGTCCTCCATGCCGGGTGACTATCATGGAAGTATCGGGTTCATCAGAAGGAGAAGCATACGAATGCGGAAGAAGCTAACAATTGTCGGTGCAGGAAACGTAGGCGCGACGGCAGCGCATTGGATCGCAGCCAAGGAGCTCGCGGATGTCGTGCTGATCGACGTCGTTGAAGGCGTACCTCAGGGCAAGGGGCTCGACCTCCTCGAAGCCATGCCGATTGAGAAGCGGGACGTCTCCATTCTCGGCACCAACGACTACGCGGACACCGCAAACTCCGATATTGTTGTCATCACCGCCGGCATCGCCCGCAAGCCGGGCATGAGCCGCGACGACCTGCTGAATACCAACTTCAAGATCATGAGTGACGTTGTCGAGAAGGCCGTCGCCGCCTCGCCCAACTGCATCCTCATCATCGTCGCCAATCCACTGGACGCAATGGCGCAGACCGCGTTCAAGAAGGCTGGTCTGCCCCGCGAGCGCGTCATTGGCATGGCCGGCGTGCTCGACTCAGCGCGCTTCCGCACCTTCATCGCCGAAGAGCTGAACGTCTCGGTCGAGAACGTCACTGCATTCGTCCTGGGAGGTCACGGCGACACCATGGTGCCGCTCTCGCGCTACTCCACTGTTGCCGGCATTCCCATCACGGAGCTGATCGCTCCGGACCGCCTGAAGGAGCTCGAATCCCGCACCGCGAATGGTGGCGCAGAGATCGTCAAGCACCTCAAGACCGGCTCCGCATACTACGCGCCTTCGGCGGCCACCGTGGAGATGGTCGAAGCGATCCTCAAGGACAAAAAGAAGATTTTGCCTTGTGCCGCGTATCTGCAGGGCGAGTACGGCATCAGCGGCCTGTACGTCGGCGTTCCCTGTAAGCTCGGCGCAAAGGGTCTGGAGCAGATCATCCAGATCAAGCTCACGGCTGAAGAGCAGGCGGCACTGAACCGGTCCGCCGACGCAGTCAAGGAGCTCTGCAGCGTCATCGGCGTGGCGTAGAGAGCAGGTTGTTTTCGCAAATGCAGAAGGCCCGCCGAGTTGGCGGGCCTTCACTCTTGAGCCGTACTCGACCAATCAGGCGACGCGCTCGATCGTTACCGACTCCAGAACTACCGGGGTCTTGGGGCGGTCCTGGCCTCCGGTGGGCACCTTGGAGATCTTCTCCACCACGTCATATCCCTCCACGACCTCGCCAAAGATCGTGTGCTTGCCCGTCAGCCAACTGGTGTCCGTGACTGTGATGAAGAACTGGCTTCCGTTGGTGTTCGGGCCGGCGTTTGCCATCGCCAACTTGCCCGGCTTCTGAAACGTATGCGAAGAGCCCTTGGTCTCGTCGGCGAACTGGTATCCCGGCCCACCCATCCCGGTACCCTCCGGATCGCCGCCCTGGATCATGAAGTTGGGGATCACGCGATGGAAGACCGTGCCGTCGTACAGTTTGGCGCCCTTCTTCGAGCGGGAGTTCCATTCTTTCGTTCCCTCCGCGAGACCGATGAAATTGTCTACCGTTTGGGGGGCATCCTTTTCAAACAGCTCGCAGACAATAGTGCCGAGGGTGGTGTTGAAGCGCGCATAGGTTCCAGGCTTGGTGGGCATTGACTCTCCAGTTCTTGTTGCTTTGGTGTCGCAGGTTATCAGTGGGCGGCAGCCGGCATCGCTGCCGGAGCCGCTGGAGGGTTCGGGTCGGGAGGCATCGGCTGGCCCTCCCGCACGATGGTGACGTGCTCAATGCGGACCGGGGTCAGAGGGCGGTCGCTCGCGTTGCGCTCCACATTTGCAATCGCGGTGACCACGTCCACAGAGTGCGCATCGCACTGGCCGAAGATGGTGTATTTTCCGTCAAGCTGCGGCACCGGAACCTGGGTGATGTAGAACTGGCTGCCGTTCGTGTTAGGACCCGAGTTGGCCATCGCCAGCCGTCCCGGGACGGAAAAGGTCAGGTTCGGATCAACCTCGTCGTCGAAGTAGTAGCCCGGGCCGCCGGTGCCGTCTCCGGCCGGATCGCCGCCTTGGATCATGAACCCCGGGATCACACGATGGAAGAGCAGGCCATCGTAGAACCTCTTGCCGCGCTGCTTGGTTTTGCCTTGGTCGAGGGACCATTCTTTTGTGCCTTCCGCAAGTCCGATGAAGTTGGACACGGCGATTGGGGCCTGCCGGATGAAGGTTTTGCAGGTCAGCCGCCCCATGGTCGTGTCGATCACAATCGTTGGGCCGGTCGGCTCCGGAGCCGCCTTGGGAGTGCTAACGGTGCCCGGAGCATCGGGGAGATCGGCCTGTGCGGCAGCCGACATGGGCAGAAGCACGGCAACGGTGAGAGTGAGGGCTCGAAGGGGTTTCCGGTTCCAGTTCATTGGCAGCACTGGACTCAGGTTAGCGCAGCAAGCGCGCCCTCAGCAATTTTCCCCCGCTCTCGATGCAAAAGGGCAGGTGCGGTCCATGTGGAACCATAGCTGAAATGAAACCACCTCGCGCCAAGAAAAGGAATCGGGGAGGGTACTCAACGAGGCTGAGCACCGTCGGCTACATTCTCTAGTGGTAGAGCAGCACGGCGAAGTTATACGCGGTGAACGCACCCTGCTGGGTGCCCGGGCAGGCTCCGACCGCCGCTTCCCGGTACTTGCCGGAGGCGATGCGGCTCCTGAGCTCTTCGGGTAGCCGGTCGAGGCTGTCGGAGGTGAAGCGCATGACAAACCATGGCTTCCGCTGGCCGGAGAATCCCGATTCCATGGCGCAGGTCTCACGTGCCGCGACGATGGTTTCTCGATCCTCGGCAAGGCCAACGCGTCCGAGTTCCTCAATCCTTCGGGCGATCGCCGCCTCCTGCTGCTCCGTGCCAACGCGGCGTACCGTCCTGGCGAAGTCCTCGACGGCGTAGAACTGGCCTTCGCGCACCACGACGCTGATGCCGGCCGAGTCGACGGCTGGGTCCAGCAGATTGCTGCGGTGATGTTCCGAGTGCATCCACATGTCATGGATGGTGACCACGTTGGGAGCCTCGCCGACATTTTCCGAGATCAGACTGAAGGGAACGCCAGCCTGCGCCCCGCGCTGGGTCAGGTCCGGTTCACCGGCAAACTGGTGAGAGATAGTCCCGTGAGTCGCCATCGAATAGGCGTGCTCCCTGGCTGCACGTGCAAGCTCCGGGTTCCGCTGCAAGGGAGACAATCCACGCGAGAGGCGTTCCTGGTTGGCGGCGGCCAGAAGGTACTGCTCGGCCACCGTGGTGTCCTCACGAGTTAAACTGGCGTGCTGTAGCTGACACAGGGCGGACGGAGTGAAGGCAATGGCCAGAAGAAAAGCAAACGAACAGGGTCGCACGGCTAGAAGTCTCCCGCTTTATTGAACTCCAGATGCGGCGCTGAGACGCTGGTTCCTTCGCACAGTTTGCTGGAACTTTCGAGGGATGGAACGGAACGGTGAGAGGGCCCTAGGTGCGCATACCGGCACCGATGAATTCGGCGCTCAATCGGCCGCCCACGGCCTGCCAGGTGCGCCGGATGCCGTCTTCGAGTGAGACCTTGTGGTGCCAGCCAAGTTCGTGCAGGCGGCTGACGTCGAGCAGCTTGCGCGGAGTGCCGTCGGGCTTGGAGGTGTCGAA
>JAICMT010000414.1 GCA_025929125.1 Acidobacteriaceae bacterium
GCGCGGGAGCAGGTCGCGGCGCTGATCCGCTGCCGTCCGGCCGAGGTCGTCTTCACATCAGGCGGAACGGAGAGCGATAACCTGGCTCTCTTCGGCGTGCTCTCGCCCGGCGACCACCTAGTCACCGCGGCGATTGAGCACCACGCCGTGCTGCATGCGGCGGAAGCGCTGGCCGGCCGAGGAATCGAAGTCACGTTTGTCAAACCAAGCGGTGCGGGTCTCGTCGAGCCGGAGGCGGTGCGCGCCGCGCTGCGTCCCAACACCCGGCTGGTGAGCGTGATGCTGGCCAACAATGAGACCGGAGTCCTGCAGCCGGTCCGCGAGATTGCTGAAATCGCCCATGCTGCAGGCGCGCTGTTCCACACCGACGCTGTGCAGGCGGGAGCGAAGCTGCCCTTGGATGTGAACGCGCTCGGCTGCGACCTTCTCAGCCTCTCCGGGCACAAGATGCACGCGCCGCAGGGCACGGGAGTGCTGTTCGTCAGCCGCCGCATCCAGCTACAGCCGATGTTCTACGGCGGCATGCATGAGCGCGGCCGACGTCCCGGCACCGAGAACGTGGCCGGCATCGCCGGATTGGGCTGTGCGGCGGAGCTGGCGCGGCAGTGGATCGCGGCCGAACCCGCAGAAAGCCCTGACGGCTTTCCGCAAAACCCAGCAGCTTTGGCGGCGCTGCGCGATCGTCTGGAGCAGGGGATTCTGGCGGCGGTACCGGATGCGGGCGTGAACGGCGCGGGAGCTCCACGCGTCGTCAACACCACCAACCTCTACTTCGATGGCGTGGATGCCGAGGCGCTGATCATTGCGCTCGATCTTCAGGGGCTGGCCATCTCGGCCGGATCTGCCTGCCAGTCGGGCGCAACGGAGCCCTCGCATGTGCTGCTCGCGATGGGACTCGACGAGCCGCGGGCACGCGCAAGTATTCGCTTGTCACTGAGCAGGAGGAATACAGGGTTGGAAGTGGACTCGGCCATCGAACGGGTCGCGGCGGCAGTAGGCCGGCTCCGTTCCGTTGCCGGCTAGCGCACCAGGTGCGCCAGCACCCGCGACATGGCCGCAGCGACCATCAGGAGGCCCAGCAGCAGGCTGATCATGGTCTTTTCTTCCGAGGAAAGGCGTGTCAGAAACTGTCCCAGGCCCACTAAAAACATCTCAAGCAACTCGCCAATGCGATCCAGCATCTTTTGTTTCTCCAAAAACAGGGTACTCATCCAGATTACAAGTACCAGGGGATATCGACCACAATAATCCGCTGCCGGCCGCGCAACAAAAGTAGTAGTTTCAAAAGCTGCACGCGCTGGTTGTGGAGCAGATTTTCCCACCAGTGATGGACCACCAGCTCCGGCAGCAGGACCGTGATTTTGCGGTCCGGATGCTGCTGTTCGAGCTCCAGGATGTAGTCCATAAGTGGAGAAATAACAAGGCGATAGCTGGAGTGAAGCGTGATCAGTTGCGGCTCCTGCAGGCCCCTCTCCCGGATGGGCTGGAGCACGTTTTCTTCCCACATCGGGGTCAGGACGTCGCGGCTGTCGTCGGCTTCTACATTGACGACCTGGATATCTTTCGATAACAGCACGCCAAAACGGAGCGCCTTCTCGGTCATGCGGTCCCAGCGGGCCATCGGGATCACGACCAGCGGCTCCTGCAGGTTGGAGAGGTTCAGCTTGCCCATCCGGACCGCTTCACGCACCCGCGTGTAGTGCCGCTTCACCCCGACCATCAGTAGGATCAGAATCGGGATCAGCAGCGCAGTCACCCACGCGCCGGAGGTGAACTTGGCAACCAGGACGATACAGGTGGTGATGCCGGTCGCGACCGCTCCGGTGCCGTTGATCAGCATCAGCCAGTGGCGGTGACGGTTGTCCTTTTCCTTGTGCCAGTGCTTCACCATTCCGGCCTGCGAGAGGGTGAAGGCCAGGAACGCGCCGATCGCGTACAGCGAGATCAGCCGCTCGGTGTTGCCTTCGAACATGATCAGGATGACGAAGGTGAATCCGGTGAGCGCATAGATGCCGTGCGAGAACAGCAGCCGGCGACCGCGCAACGTGAACACGTGCGGCAGGTAGTCGTTCATGGCGATGGTGCGCGCCAGCCGCGGGAACCCGGCGAAGGCGGTGTTCGCGCTGAAGGCCAAGGCCAGGAACACCGACCACATGGTGAAGTGATACATCAAGCCGCGGCCGAAGACGGCCATGACGATCAGACTGAGCAGGCTCTGGTAGCCGTGCTCTGAGGGATCCATCGCCATGATGTGGTACTTGGTTGCCAGCCACGCGGTGCCGTAGAGCAGCACGATCAGCGTGGCGATGATGACGGTCAGCGCGTTCTGCGCGTTTTTCGCGCGCGGCTCACGGAAGGCGGTGACACCGTTCGAGACCGCCTCGACACCGGTCATGGCCGCGCAGCCGTTGGAGAATGCCTTCAGCAGCAGCCACGTGCTCAGCACGGAAACCGTAGCCGGCAGCGGCGGCGGAATGGCGGCGGCTGCAATGGGATGTCCGCCCGCATGGAAAACCTTGAAGGTCCCGACGACGATTGCGGCGATCAGCGCGCC
>JAICMT010000195.1 GCA_025929125.1 Acidobacteriaceae bacterium
AAGGTCCAGGCGCTACATTGGCAGAGGTTCCTGTCTTCGACGGAGGCCCGTATCCTTCCACGGTGCAGGCTGAAGAAGATGCGCTTGTACTCTTCCTTCCGCAGAGGGCAATACGGCGTGTGCTGACCGAGAACCCCGAAGCCGCAATCGCCGCTGTCACCCTTATGGCCCGCCGCTTGAGGAAGGTCTCGGAGTTGGCCGAACGTTTGGCATTGAATGACGTCGGCCAGAGGTTGGCAGCCATGCTGGCCGACGAGGCGAAAAATCATGCGGGTGAGTTGAAAGACGGAGTCTCCTTCTCTCTGCCTCTCGCCCACCAAAGCATTGCCGCTCGCCTGGGATCGGTACGCGAGGTGATTACCCGGCAGTTGCACAAACTAATAGATGACCGGGTAATCTCCACGCGTGGCCACAAGATTGTAGTGCTGGATGCAGCCGCATTGCGCGCGCGCGCGAGGCTGGATTAGCGGCGCATGTCCGAATGAACGCGCTCAGAGGCAACCGGCCACGCCGGTCAACCCGTCGCGCGGTTCGTATTGCGTATGGAGCACCCATGAAACTGCCAACTATGTGTACTTCTTCTCCAGTTCCAGGGCACGAGGAAACAGAATGTTGTTTTCAAGGTGTATGTGCTGGTGGAGATCGCGTTCCAGGTCTTCCATTGCGCGATACAACGCGCGATACGTAGTGCAGGCGTCGGATGGCGGTTGATAGTCGTTCGTAATCTCACGCAGCCCGCGGAGTTCGTCACCGGTCTGGCCATGATCTTTCATCATCCGGGCAATAGGCAGCTCTGCGCTGGAAAATACGCTCGGCCCTCGCTGTGCCTGACTTCCATTCAATTGCTCAATGTACGGAAACAGGACTTCTTCTTCACAGGAAAAGTGGTGCGTCAACTCTGCGCTGATCCCCGCGAGTACATTGCCTATTTTGTGGACCTCTGGGTGAGTGCTTCCATGACGCCTTTCCACCTTGGTTGCCAATTCATGGATCAAGCCAAGCTGGGTGCGCGCGAACGCATGGTGGGTATGCACAATATGACTGACCAGATCCTGCAGAGGGGCTCCGCGCCAGTCGCCTTGAGGATTGCTCTGGTTCTGCTGAAGCTTGAGTTCGTTGAGTACGGGCGCGAGACTCTGGTCGCGCTTGCTGCAGGCTTCAGCCAAGGTATGGCCGCCGCCGCAACAGTAGTCGATGCCGAACCGTTCCAGCACCGAAATCGCGGTTGGCGTCTCTAAAACAATGTCGCGTACGGTGCTTTCCGCAGTAATGGTCATAATTGAACTCTCCTTGTCCCAGCCTAAAGCGGCTTAGGAATTGGTTCCGTGACTTTGCTCACACTCTGCCATGCGATCTGATATCTGATGTGTCACACCGCACCGACAACACCATCGCAGAATCTGCCTGGGTTAGGCCGGCCTTATCTTCACGACTCTTCAGAAGCGGTAAAGCCTCTGCCCAGGTGCCGCCAAAAACAAAGCTCTCCAGCGGCTTCCGCCACCTACGCTTCCCGGCTGCAGCCCGTCTTGCGTATCCGAGAGCGAGCATGGTCACTACCTTCACGTCCGGTGGAATCCGGTACAGTAGGCACAATTTCTCACGATTGATGTACGTCATCTGATGTACGCCGATGCCGCGCGCAGTGGCCTCGAAAACCAGGTTCGCCGATGCTAGCCCCAGGTCATGCTCTGCCGTGATATAGGGCGCGCCGGTGCCCTCGTGCGTCATCCGAGTGCAGCCCACGAGCAGCGCAGAAGCCTGTTCTGCCCAGGCGAGGTTGATTTCGTCCACGCAACTCAGCATCTGCGCGAATTGCTCCGCACCCTCTCGCGTAGCCACGATGTAGCTCCAAGGCTGCGCATTCGCTGCGGAGGCCGACCAGCGCGCAGCCTCGAGAAGAGCGAGCAGGTCGTCGTCAGCAATCGAGCGGCTCTCAAACCCGAATGGACTGTACCGTCCCGCAATCAGAGGATGTATCGAAGAATCAAGGGTACTGTCGGGCATCTTTTCCACCTCTTTCGAATTCCGTCGACCAGTCGCACACATTGGACAACTTTGGTCAGGACGCAGCCGCGAGGACCGGCCGCTCTTCAACCAGTGGGCGCACGACTTCGCCGCCCAGCAGCAGCATGGAATTTGCACTTTGATCAGAGGTCATCGGTTCAATCGCTGCGCGAACGGACCGCCCCACCGAAATGCGATTGCTCACTCCGCGGACGCCAATCACAGCATCCGCTGCTCTCTCCGCGCTCGTTCTCTGAAAGCTCCATCGGACGGTGCCTTCAAGGACAACGACGCCACCGCGCACTGTGACCGCCGGTAACTTCTCGAGCACGCAGAGCACGGCGCGCAGACCTGCGCTCACGTTCCCCTGGATTTCGGCATCGGTCCTCTCGGCTTTCGGTAGAACCTGGATGTCGTTCGTGACTGAGGAGACCCCGTCGGCTGCCTTCGCAGCCTTCTCAGCTTCCAGCTTCTCCAGGCGGGTCTCTACCGTACCATCCAGAAACACCATTCCGCCCTTTACCTGGATGCCAATCTCCTCCGATTGAATGTCCGACTGCCAAGTGATTTGCCGGCGGACATCATTGAGGATTCGTTCATCCTGCCTCTTTGAACCCATACTACGGAGCAGCGTAGCCATCGTGTTATCCCTCGTATTAGTCGCTAGTGTAGGTCCCAGTGAGGGCATTTTCCGTGACCCAAGTCACCGGTGTTCTGTCCGCAACTAATGAGGAGTTACTGACAATCGCAACACTTTAGGTGCAGGACGAAAGCCACGTCTTCAAAGTTGACGGCCGACTCCTGAAGCTGACCATGTCTGCCGAGCGGGACGGCACGAGGCGAGGCTGCGCACCCGAGCACCTTCCCATATTGGTCGCTTCACTGCATTGCAGAACGTGCGATGAATGGGAGCCGATGGGCATGACCCAAAGCAGATCCATCAGAAAGTCAGACAACTCCTTGACCTACTCCCATTCAATGGTTCCGGGCGGCTTCGACGTAATGTCATACACCACGCGATTAATGCCGCGCACCTCACTCACAATTTTGCTGGAGATCGAGCGCAGCACCTCAAACGGCAGCGAAGCCCAATCCGCTGTCATCCCATCCTCGCTCTCCACTGCTCGCACGCAGCAGGTGTACCCGTATGTCCGCTGATCGCCCATCACTCCCACACTCTTCACGGGAAGCAGCACCGCAAAGGACTGCCATAGCTTTCTGTAGAGGCCCGCCGCCTTGATTTCACTAACCACAATCTCGTCTGCCTGCTGCAGCAGAGCCACACGCTCGGCGGTCACCTCGCCCAGAATCCGCACGGCCAGTCCGGGCCCTGGGAACGGCTGACGCTCCAGCACCTCATCCGGCATACCCAAGTCACGTCCAATTCGCCGCACTTCGTCCTTGAACAGGTCGCGCAGCGGCTCAATCAGCTTCAGCTTCATATCCGCAGGCAGACCGCCCACGTTGTGGTGGCTCTTGATCGTCTGCGACGGTCCCTTTACGCTCGAGGATTCGATCACATCCGGGTACAGCGTGCCCTGAACCAGCCACGCAATCTCCTCGCCCACATGCCGCTCTGATTCAAAGATCTTCCGGGCCTCATCGTCGAAAACCGAGATGAACTCGTTGCCGATCGCCTTGCGCTTCTGTTCGGGATCGGTCACGCCGGCAAGTCGCGTCAGAAAGCGTTCGCTCGAATCGACCGCGACCACACGCAGCCCAAGCTGCTCTCGCATCGTCTTCTGCACCTTCGCGAACTCATCCTTGCGCAGAACACCATTGTTCACAAAAATGCAGGTCAGCCGGTCACCGATCGCCCTAGCTACCAGCACTGCCGCAACGCTCGAATCCACGCCACCGCTCAACCCGCAGATTGCGTGCCCCTCGCCCACCTGCTGTTTCACGCGTTCTATGGTCGATTGAATAAAGTGTTCGGGAGTCCAGTCTGTCTGCGCGCCGCAAATCTCCAGCACGAAATTCCTCAGCAGTTCCATCCCTTGTCGCGTATGCGCCACTTCGGGGTGAAACTGCACTGCCCATATTCGTCGCGACTCATTTGCAATCCCGGCCAGAGCATTCGCGGTCTGTGCCGTCAGGCGGAATCCCTCCGGCAGCGTCTTCGCCTCATCTCCATGGCTCATCCACACCTGCAACGTCCGCGGCAGCCCATGAAAGAGTGGAGTCTCCGTGAGCACCTGCACCTCGGCGTGTCCATACTCACGGGCGGGCGCTGGCTCCACACGGCCACCCAGATGGTGCACGATGAATTGCAAGCCATAGCAGATTCCGAGCACCGGCAATCCCATCTCCAGCAGCCTGGGATCCGCCGCGGGGGCGTCGGCATCGTAGACGGAACATGGGCCGCCTGAGAGGATCAGCCCCTTGGGCCCGAGCGCGCGCACCTGTTCCAGGGTCGCGGTGCAGGGAAGCACGACCGAGAAGACATTGAACTCCCGTATACGGCGCGCGATCAGTTGGGTGTACTGCGACCCAAAATCCAGAATTACGATTGTCGAGGTATCCACGAAGCCGATTGTAAACGGCCAGCACT
>JAICMT010000147.1 GCA_025929125.1 Acidobacteriaceae bacterium
ACCGAGATCAGCGGGGCGACGGGGTGGTTCACCACGCGCCAGGTGCGCGCGGAAGAGCGCGAAGCGATGGCGGCTGGGGGCGGTCTGGCGCGCAGCCGAACCGGCGCGGTGCCCGCCCGCAGCGCCAAGGCCGCACTCGCCGAGCGGAGTTTGTGGCCCGACAGGCAGCGGCGTTCGTGCACGCAATCGGCGCGGGCAACCTGAAGCTGATCGAGGGCCGGGCCGGGACCGGCAAGAGTTTTACCCTGGTGGCGACCCGCGACGCGCACGGGCGGGACGGCAAGCGGGTGATCGGTGCGGGCCTCGGTGAGTCCGTCCGCCGCCAAGTCCTGCGCCACGGCATTGATGGGCGCCAGGCCCGCTTGATCCTGCTTTACCTCAAAACAGAGGCCTCGAGGACTGGAGGCAATGAGGTTGAGCTTGGCGGCTCTGGCGAGCTGATCGGCCTGGACGTGCGGCTAAAGACGAAGCACGGAGAGGCGGCCGGCGAGGCTGGACGCAGCTCACGGGGGAGGGCAGGAGGTGACGTTCTCCCCGGCCGACTTCCAGGGCTTCCGGCACGGCTACGCGGAGACGATCTACCAGGGCCAGGGCAAGACCCTGGACCGAACCGAACATATCTTTACCACACCGAGCACTGGCGAGTGGCGGCGTGCTACGTGGCGCTGACCCGGCAGCGCGAGAGCGCGCAGGTGTTCGTAGCCCGGGAGACGGCGCGCGACGCCGGGCAGCTCGCGCGGCAGATGGGTCGGGGCGAGGTGTGCGCGGCTTCCATCGCATGGGTGGCCCACGAAGAGCTGGCGACAACGCGGGTGGCGCGCCAGGCCGAGGCGATGGGACGCCCAACAACGAAATCGGCGAGGTCCACGCCCGTAGGCCCGTTGTTGAAACTCGGTGTCCGACGTGCCGAGCTGGTCCAGCAGGTGCCACAGGCTGAGAAGGCGGAGGCTGCGGCCTTCCAGCAAGCGGAGCCAGCAGTCACAGCCGAGCTGGTGCAGCGGCAGGCAAAGGCGGGGCCCGCGAGGTGCTTGACAGAGCGGCGGCAGCAAGAGGCCGCCCGGGAGCGCCAGCAGGAGCGCAGCCGGCACCAAAGCCGAGGAATGGAGAGATAGCACGGTGCGAATAACTGCCTGCCGCACTATTTCATAAATCAAGGATTGTGCGGCGTGCACGTCCAATGCTCCTGCGCCGCATCTGACCATGTCGAGCCTAGTGGCAGCAACGTCAGCCCAGTTCAGCGCAGCAGGAGCACCGGCCTCGGTCCGCCAGGGAACGTATACCCCTCAGGAACGGATGTCGCGCACCGCTTTAGGATGAGGTTCACGACAGGCACAGCAACAACAAGGCGCGTCTTTGGAAACCATTACAGTTGTTCTTGTTCTCATGGTTGCGGTAGTGGTGAGCGGCTTCGTTTCGCGGATGCTGCCGTTGCCCATCCCTCGACCGCTTGTTCAGATCGCGTTGGGTGGCATGGTCGGCCTTGTCGCCAATCTGCGGGTCGAGCTCGACCCGGAAATCTTCTTCCTCCTCTTCATTCCGCCACTGCTGTTCCTTGATGGTTGGCGCATTCCGAACGAGGAGCTGCTGAAGGACCGAGCGGCTGTCCTGGAACTAGCGCTCGGCTTGGTCTTCTTGACGGTGGTGGGTCTCGGCTTCTTCGTGCGCTGGATGATCCCAGCAATGCCCCTGACTGTTGCGTTCGCGCTGGCGGCAGTGGTGTCGCCGACCGATCCGATCGCTGTCTCCGCTATCGCCGCGCGTGTGCCCGTCCCAAGACGCCTGATGCACATCCTGGAGGGAGAGTCGCTTCTCAATGATGCATCCGGCCTTGTCTGTCTCCGCTTCGCGATTGCCGCTGCACTGACAGGCGCGTTCTCACTTTCCGACGCTGCGCTCAGTTTCGTTTGGGTCGCGCTCGGCGGTATCACGGTCGGCTTCGGCGTTACATGGTTGACGGTAAAGGCCAAGCAATGGATTACGCGTCGCATCGGTGAGGAGAGCGGATCACAAATCCTGATCAGCCTGCTCCTCCCATTCGCATCCTATCTGCTCGCCGAACGCCTCCACTGCTCGGGGATCCTCGCGGCAGTGGCGGCCGGCTTGACCATGAGTTCTGTCGAGGCATCAGGCCAGGCAATGGCCGTAACCCGGATGCAGCAGAATACGGTGTGGGACACGATCCAGTTCGTCGCAAACGGCATCATATTCGTGCTTCTAGGCGAGCAGTTGCCCTCGATCCTGGGGCCGGCGGCTGAAACCGTCCGGTTGACCGGCCATCATGAACCATGGTGGCTGCTAATCTATGTCCTGGCCATAAACATCGGTCTGGTCGCGCTCCGCTTCGTCTGGGTCTGGGTGTCGCTCAGCTTCACCATTTTCAGGGCCAGGCTTCATGGTTCGAAAGCCCGAGGGCCGAACTGGCGACTCGTGGCGGCCACGTCGCTGGCAGGGATTCGCGGCGCAATCACTCTGGCCGGCGTTCTAACATTGCCGATCATGCTCAATGATGGCTCCCCCTTCCCGGCTCGAGACCTCGCTATTTTCCTCGCGATGGGTGTAATCATCGTGTCGATCATCGCCGCCAGCATTGGCCTACCACTGCTGCTTCGGGGGTTGGAAATGCCGGCCGAGCCCTCCTATCAAGAGGAGGAAGATCGGGTGCGAGTGGCTGCGGCCGAGGCCGCGATCGCCGAGATCGAGCGTGTCCAGCACAAACTAGCCGCGGGCCGCAGGGATGCCGATGTCTACATAGCGGCGGCGGCGCGCGTCATGGACTTCTATCGCACCCGCATCGAGGCCCGCTCGCGCCAGGGAGAGGCCGCGACTCTCGCGAGAGAAAGCGAGGGCGCAGAACGGAGGATGCGGATGGCAGCGGTCAGAGCCGAGCGCGCTGTGGTCTTTCGGATGCTGCGGTCACAGCAGATTAGCAGCGAGACAGCCGGCAAGCTCGTGCGTCAACTTGATCTGCTGGAAGCGCGGTACGACGCTTGAGCAAACTGCACTCGAGCGATCCAAGCCACTTCTCCGTAGGCGTCGGCTTATTGCTGTCGTCGGCTTTGGCGGGACGGAATGGGAAGGATGCGGTCGGCGCTTGATCTGCTGCTGAAGCGGTTCATCACCGTTGGTCGCACCTGTCCGATTTTCTGGGACCACCTCAAAAGACACGATCAAGACTGAAAGAAAGGCCAGAGTCATGACGGACTCGGTGAAAGTCACGCCGCCGCCGCACGATCCCATCGCGGCCAGCCTCACCCCGGCGGACGACCGCATTGTCCTCAGCCATTGGCTGCCTCCCCAGGAGGGCATCGTTCCCCGGATCCGCATCGGCCGGCGCTGGGTCAGCATATTGTGGATGCTGCCGATCACGGCCGTGGCGCTGATGTTCATGATCGCTTTCGCACAGAGCCTACGTGAGCTTCCGGATGTCCAAGCCTTCATCCGGGAGTACGGCGGGATCCCGCAGGCCGCACCGTCGGTCGATACCGGGTTCCCTTGGTGGCTGCGGCTGCAGCACTTCCTGAACATGCTGTTCATGATGTTCATCATCCGCGCCGGAATCCAAATCCTGGCCGACCATCCCCGCCTGTATTGGAAGCGGGACTGCACGCCCGGAACCGACTGGTTCCGCTTCCAGAAGGCGGTCCCGACCGGCCGCATATGGACCTCAAAGGACGATTCCGTGACCCTGCCGGGGTGGCTGGGCATTCCCGGCATCCGCCATTCCATCGGCCTCGCGCGCTGGTGGCACTTTTCGGTCAATCTGTTGTGGGTGCTTAACGGGATTGCATTCTATGTACTGCTGTTCGCAACCAATCAGTGGCTGCGGCTGGTGCCGGTCACCTGGGACGTGTTCCCAAACGCGGTTTCGACCGCTATCCAGTACGCCTCGCTGAACTTTCCGGTGGACCATAGCTGGACCCGATACAATGGGTTGCAGCAACTTAGCTACTTCGTAACGGTGTTCATCGCGGCGCCGGTTTCGATTGCGACCGGCCTGATGCAGAGTCCGGCGATTTCCAACAGGCTGGGTTTGCTCGGGACCGTGCTGAACCGGCAAGCTGCCCGATCCATCCATTTCATCTCGTTCTCCTGGTTCGTGCTGTTCATCCTGGCACACGGGATCATGGTGTTCGTAACTAGCCTGCGGCAGAACACCAACCATATGTTCGCCGGCGTCGCGAACAGCTCCTGGGTCGGGATTCCGTGGTTCATCGCGGCCATGGTGATCGTGGGGCTGGCCTGGTGGACGGCTTCGCCGCTCACGCTCAGTCACGCCCGGCTGGTCCAGAGGGTCGGGGCGTTTATGATCGGGTGGCTCAAGGGCCTGGCCGAGTGGTGGGAGCCGAACGCCCAACTCACCGAGAAGGACATCTCGCCGCATTTCTGGATCAATGGCACCATGCCGAAATGGGATGCGTTCGATGCGCCCCTGTCGGACAACTTCTCGAGTTATCGGCTGCGGGTCGGCGGATTGGTCGAGCAGCCACGGGAGTTCTCTCTGGCCGAGCTGAGGGCGATGCCGAAGCAGGAGCAGATCACGACGCATTTCTGCATCCAGGGCTGGTCTGGCGTCGCCAAGTGGGGCGGCGTGCCGATGTGCCACATCCTCGACCTGGTGCACCCGAAGGCAGATGCCCACTACGCCGTCTTCTACTCCTTCGCAGATGGCGGCGATGCCGGCCGCTACTATGATGTGCATACAATTGGAAATATGCGCCATGAGCTGACCATTCTGGCCTATGACATGAACGGGGCGCCCCTGACCGTGCTGCACGGCGCGCCGCTGCGCTTGCGCTGCGAGAACGAGCTGGGCTTCAAGATGGTGAAATGGGTCGCCGCGATCGAGTTCGTGCATGACTTCGCCGACCTCGGCGCCGGCCAAGGCGGATACAACGAGGACCATGAATTCTACGGTTACCGGATGCCGATCTGAGTGTCCGCCCGGCAAGTCCGCGAGTCTTCGAATTGGCTAGCGGAACTGGGCGATAGTGGCCGCGACGTCATCAAAGAAGCGATCGATGGCGGCCTTGAAGACTCACCACAGCCGCTCGATCGGGTTCAGGTTGGGCGCGTAGGACGGCAGATAGACGAGGCGGATACGGCAGCCGTCGCGGGTCAGACACTAGCACCATCCCTTCGA
>JAICMT010000127.1 GCA_025929125.1 Acidobacteriaceae bacterium
GCATGAATCGAGCGATGCCGCCGAGCTCAAAGTGCGCGTGCGGGTAATCTAGCGTGCCCTTCACGACGACATCGGGGGCCACGTTATTGGCATAGGTTCCGTTGAATGCATTGTAGAGCCCGCCGTTCTGGCCTGCGCCCGCGAAGAAGAAGTTCGTCGGCACCGCAGCGCTGACAGAAGAGGTCGCAGTGAAGTTGGTGATCTGGGCATTTTCGAGTGACATCGCCGCGGTGAACATGCCACCTTTCTTCACGTCGCCGAAGGTCTGCTGGAACCGGATGGCCGGCTGCCGCGCCCAGGAAAAGCCGACCGTGTACTGCGCATCGACCGAATTGGGCAGCTTCTCCGATCTGTTGTTCGTGCTCAGACCAGTCTCTGTCACCAGGGACCACATCTGGCCGCCGGTTACGGTAAAGCCGGTCTTCAGCGCTGCCTGTCCCCAGAACTGGCGCTGGCGGAAGGTGTAGCTGTTGCTCTGGTTTCCGTTGGAGGTTGTGCCGGAGCTGAGGAAGTCGCCCTCGAAGTAACCGGACAGCTTGAAAGGACCGCCGTCTCCCTGCACCAGGAGGCCGAGACGGCTCTGACGGCCGGAGAAGTTCAGCTCACTGACGTGGCCCTGGTTGGCACTGGGCAGCGGGATCGAGTTGAACGGCGTATTAACGTCGGAGTTGACCGCCCGCTGCCGCCACACATTTTCAAAGGCGAAGAAGGCGACCGGAGTAATGTTTACGCCCTTGTAGTGGATCGCCGAAGGTGAGTTGATGGCGTCGTTGAGCTCGCCCTTGGTGGTGCTTACAGTCTGGGTCAGGCCCGCATTTGTGGTCTGCAGGTCGGTGACGGTGCTCTTCAGGCTGTTTACCTGCTCTGCCTGAGACTGGGCTGCGGCAGCCGCGGCCTGCGCCTGGCTCTGAGCCTCGGTGGCCTGCGTCTGCGCGGCCGCAGCGGTGGACTGCGCGTGGGAGACTGCGGCATCCTTGCTCGAACTCTGCTGGGTCAAGGAATCGATCTGCGCCTGCTGGGCTGCCAGCTTCTCTTCCAGCTCACGGATCTCTTTCTGCTCCTCGGTTTCCTTCTTCGGCTTAACAGCCCGCGTCTTTTTGGTTCTGGTCTGCGCGGAAGCCGAGTCCCCAGCCTGTGCATGCAACGACACCGTACCGAACACAAGTATCAATGCAATCGCCGCTTTCAGTTGCTTCGTCATGGCACCTCTTGAGAGTTCGTCTATCTGGAATCGCGGAGAGAGAGCATGCACACTAGCGTTGCGCGAGAGTGCGTTGATCCCATCTCTCAGCTCATCCGTTGGGTCGATGATCCCAGCTGATTGTGAATACCCGGCAAATTCGGAGCCCGGAACCGCCTTGAAACGCGGGAATTAACCATCCATTCACGAACGCGCTAGTAACGGCGAATAGGCTGCCGGGTTGGCTGCCCGGCCATGCTGGTTTACCGTATGTGCATGTCGATCTTGCAGTCCTGCCTGGTTGCGTGCTTCGCGGGCCTTTTCGTTTCCGTCAGCGTCCCCGCCCAGATGGCGGGTCTGAAGCTGATTCCAATCCCGCGCGAGGTTGCAGCGGGTGCCCTGCAGCCGATCAGCCAGGGCATTCAAGTGACCTGCACGAATCCCTGTTCGCCGGAGGATTCCTTCGCAGTGAACGACTTCAAGGACTGGCTCGCCTCCGTGGGAGTGGCGGTGAACACCACCTCGCCGGTCAATATCTTGGTAGCGCGGTATGGAACGCCGCTGGCAAACTCGATCTACACCGATTCCCTTCCCGCCGGATTGCAGGCCGATCCATCCGCGAAGCAGATGCCCGAGGAGATGAAGGCAGAGGGGTACTCCATCATTCCCGATGGCAAGGGGCTCGCGCTAACGGCAGCAAGCGACTCCGGCATCTTCTACGGGCTGCAAACAGCCAAGCAACTCATTAGCGGCTACGGGAAGACAGCCATGCTGCACCAGGCGAAGGTCCGGGACTGGCCGGCGATGAAGTATCGCGGGCTGGACGATGACCTATCACGCGGTCCGGTGCCGACGCTGGAATTTCAAAAGAAGTTCTTGCGAACGTTGGCGGCGTACAAGATCAATCTGTACTCGCCGTATTTCGAACACACGGCCGCCTACACCTCGAATCCGCTGATCGCGCCGCCGGGAGGTGCAATCACCCACGCAGAAGCAGCCGAACTGGTGGCCTACGCGCGGCAATACCACATCACCATCGTGCCGGAGCAGGAGGCCTTCGGACATCTGCACAATGCTCTGCTGTGGGAGCAGTATCAGGCCCTCGCAGAGACGCCGCACGGCGCCGTGCTGGCGCCCGGACAGGCTGGAGCAGTTGCGCTGATCAAGCAGCAGTTTGGAGAGCTCGCCGCCCTTTACCCGGGGCCGTTTCTGCATATCGGAGCGGATGAGACGGTCGAGCTGGGGTTAGGGCAGACCAAGGCTGATGTGGATGCGCGAGGACTCGCGGCGGTGTATCTGGATTTCATGCAGCAGATCGTGCAGGCGCTCGCGCCCCTGAATCGCCGCCTGCTTTTCTGGGGGGACATTGCGCAGGATGCGCCTGACCTCCTGAAGGCGCTTCCAGAAAGCTTCAAGAAATCAACGATCGCGGTCGCATGGGGTTACAACCCGGATCCTCGCGGCTTTAGCCGATTCCTCACGCCGTTTACGAATGCGGGCTTCGAGACCTGGGTTTCGCCGAGCGTTCACAATTTCCGGGTGGTCTACCCCGATTACAGCTATGGCTTGCCGAATATTCAGCAGTTCACACGGGACGGCCAGCGCATGGGATCGACCGGGCAGCTGAACACGATATGGAATGACGATGGCGAGGGGCTGATCAATCAGGACTGGTACGGCATTTTGTTTGGTGCGGCGGCTGCGTGGCAGCCAGGCGAGTCGTCCATCGACGCGTTCCAGAACAGCTATGGAGAGGTGTTCCATGGAGATGAGAGCGGCGCATTGGACCAGGCTCAGAAAGAGCTGATGCTTGCGCACGATCTACTGCGCCAACAAGCGAAGGTAGGGGATGCGACGAACAATCTATTCTGGGTGGATCCGTGGTCCAAAGACGGCCAGAAGATCGCCGCACAGATGCGGCCGTTCAACCATGAGCTTCGCATGCATGCCGAGGCCGCGCTGACACTGATTGCGCACGCGCGAACCAATGCCGGGCCCAATCCGGCGGGACAGCCACCGACTCTGCCGGAGGGGACAACCCTGTACGACGCTGCCCGCTATGGAGCGGCAACAAGCGGGCTGCGCGAGCCGGATGCCGTGGACGCGATGGAACTGGGCGCGCGGCGGATGGACTTCATCGGGCTGAAGTTCCAGCTTGCAGATGAGATCGCGAATGACTATGCCAAAGCGCTCACGGATGCAACAAGCACGGACAAGAAGGTGCGAGCGGGCGTCACGCACGATCTTGGAGATATATACGGAGTCAACGGACGTCTCCAGGACCTTCGCAACAGTTACACGCTGCTGCGCGACCTGTACGAGTCGGCATGGCTGCGCTCCAATCGACCGTATTGGCTGCGGAACAATCTGGAACAGTACGACTACGCGACACAGATTTGGCTGCAGCGCGCCGACAGAGTTCATAGCGTGATGCGGCAATGGAGTGACTCGAAGACACTGCCTCCGGCGGCGGAGCTTGGAATTCCAGTGTCGGCGACAACCGCCATGACGCCAAGTACGCAACCGATGCCTATGAGCACCCGATGACATCCATCACAGCACAACGATTGCTTACAGGTCATGGAGCGATTGAGCATCCCCGCGTCATTGTCGACAGCGGGGGCACGATCTTTGCCATTGAACCGGACCAGCACGGAATGGACGACGGCACGCTGACGCCGGCCTTCTTCGATATCCACGTGCATGGCGCGGCGGGACACGACGTAATGGAAGCCACTCCGGAGGCTCTTCAAAAGATCGGTGTCTTCCTGGCCCGCCACGGCGTGGCCCATTATCTGCCAACGACGGTTACCGCTCCGATGGACATGCTACTGAGAGCGCTGGAAGGCTTGGCGAACGCAATAGAGCAGCAGAACAGCGAGCAGCCAATCGCGCGAGCGGTCGGGATTCACTTGGAAGGCCCGTTCCTCTCGCACGCGAAACGGGGCGTGCATGCCGTGGGCGATCTGCAGCCCGCCAAGGTAAGCATCTTTCAGAAGCTGCAACGGGCCGCGCGCGGACACATCCGGCTGATGACGGTTGCGCCGGAGCTGGACGAGGCACTCGAATTGATCGAGTATGCGTCCGCGGAAGGAGTGCAGGTCAGCATTGGGCACTCGGACGCCACGGCGACGCAGGCGCGTGCGGCGATTGTTGCCGGAGCTGTAAGCTGCACACACACCTTCAACGCAATGCGCAAGCTAGACCACCGCGAGCCCGGGATAGCAGGGGTCGCGCTCGACTCCGACGAGCTGTATGCCGAGCTGATCTGCGACGGGATCCACGTGGCGCCGGAGTTCGTACGCATGTGGCTCGCGGCAAAGGGAGAACACCGCGCGATCCTGGTGACGGATGGAATTTCGGCTACGGGAATGCCGGATGGAAATTACCGGCTTGGCGAGCTGGAAGTCACAGTGGAAGGCAATCGTTGCCTGCTGAACTCGGACCTTACTCGGGGAGTGGAGACGTTGGCCGGCTCGGTGCTCACCATGGATGCGGCGGTGGCGCGGCTGCGGAGGTATACGGGGGTAACGCTGGCGACGGCGGTGCGGCTAGCCACGCACAATCCTGCCCAGATGCTCGGACTGGACGGCCTATGCTCGGTCGCGGCAGGCCAGCCGGCAAACTTCAATCTGTTCGGGCCCGATGGGCATCTACGGCAGACGTACATCGGAGGAAGGCGAGTGGAGGCAGAGAAAATTGACCCGGCGCATTTTGCTGGAGCGTTATGATGAACACAGGTATGCGAAAGTGGCGGAATTGGCAGACGCACCAGACTTAGGATCTGGCGGAGAAATCCGTGGGGGTTCAAGTCCCCCCTTTCGCACCAATAACTTAGGACGCGGTGTTCGTCATGCTCCTATCATCGGGTGTGCCCAATTTTATTCCTACTCTGGCGATTGGGCGGGTTTGAGAGGGTTGGCGTGTCTGTGTTCTGGGACTTGCGAACCTTCAGGGTCTATCGGCGCTGAACATCGAGTAAGGTTCAGTAACCCTGTGTCCCTCGGGCCGGTCCGCTGGTCACAGGCATGCTCGGCAGTTAGCAACAGATGAGTAATACAAGAATCACATCTCTGTTCTCGATAATCGACAGTAGTCTTGCGGAAAGCGACCGGTGATAGTCGGAAGAGTCGGTGCGTGTATTGATCTCTACCCGAAGGAGATCACCGACCAACTCTCCCCGAGGTAAAGCGGTCGTACCAACTTTCGCTGGCGAGTATGTGCTGACCGAGTAGTCAATTGCAAGAAATTGCTAAGTCAGATGAGCAGGAGTTGGTTTCTTAATAGGCGCTTGCGCTGGGAGTCACTCTTGCCCTCTAGCATTTGCTCAGAGTTGATCGCGGCAGCCCAGTTGCCTTGGGCTCGCCGCTGTTATGCTGTGCGTACCAATGATGGCCTTCCGTCGGATCGGGTTATTAGGTGCCCTGGCAGTATCCGCGGGGCTCATCGCCACCCCTGTTTACCGCATTTATCTCGTAAC